>JBDLTD010000072.1:0-9532 GCA_039799185.1 Actinomycetota bacterium
TGGGTCCTAAGACTCCAACTGCGCCTAATTGGGCAGCGTCACCATAACCGACTGTGACAAGTGAAGTTGTTTGAAGATTTGTTTCAGTCTGCTCACTACCGATGCGAACATGAACCGTTGGGTGAACTTCATTGAGTAAGCGCAACATAACAACTTGTTCTTCGAGTGCTTCAAGAATGGGAGAGAGTGTAAAACCTAAATCTTCACCTGAGCGAGCCAAGTGAGCTGTTCCTGAGATTGCCAGCTTCTCGCGGCTCTCTCCAAGAATTGGGTAGGTAACAACTGCCACCTGCTTTGTAATATCTGCTAACAATTTTGCTGATCTTTTCAACAACTCTTCTAGATCGTTAGAGCTATCAAGGAATGTTTCAATTGCACGGCGCTCAGCCGTTGATAGTGGCTTAACAGTTGCCAACTTATCGACGAAAACTCGATAGCCAAGATCTGTGGGAATACGTCCAGCACTTGTGTGAGGCTGAGTAATCAGACCTTCTTCTTCAAGTATTGCCATCTCGTTTCGGATCGTGGCAGGTGAAATACCAAGACCATGATGATCGGCGATTGACTTAGAGCCGACAGGTTCTTGGGTCGCAACGTACTCATCGACAATTGCGCGGAGGATTTCAAGACGACGTGATGACATTTGTTCCAAGAGTACTAGATACTTATTTCTCGCACGATTCGATCTGCGATCAAGCGGCCCGTAGGGGTCAGCAGAACGCGATCATCGTGTAACTGAACAAAACCATTCTCCCGATAGTTGGCTAAAACCTCTAACTGATGGGGTTCTAGCAGCTCTATCTTTAAACCATCGCGCATTCTGATACCCAGCAAAATTGCTTCATCTTTGATCTGTTCTTCTGTTAACTGCTCACTATCTAAAATCGGTGACTCCCCCGCAAATAGCCTTTGCTTATACGTTGTTGGGTGCTTCAAATTCCAGAAACGTTTTCCATCAACATGTGAATGAGCGCCCGGCCCAAGACCCCACCAGTTTCTATTTTCCCAATAAGCAATGTTGTGTCGACATTCATGTGAAGGCTTAGACCAGTTCGAGAGTTCATACCAACTCAGCCCACGTTCTTCACACATCTGATCAACTAACAAATACATATCTGCCATCAAATCATCATCAGGCATTGTTAAATCACCACGTTTAATTTGTGCAGCTAACTTTGTGCCAGTTTCAACAATGAGGGCATATGCGCTGATGTGATCGATATCTAGATCAAGTGCTTCTTGCACGCTTTCGCGCCAATCATCTAAAGACTCCCCAGGAGTGCCATAAATTAGATCAACACTGATACTTTTAAATCCTGCAGCACGCGCCATATCAACGGCGCGCTTAACATTTTCAGGATTGTGCGTGCGATCAAGCACAGCCAATACGTGTGGTTTAGCCGATTGCATACCGAAGGAGATGCGATTAAAGCCAACTTCTAAATAACGCTCTAACTTCTCTTTAGTAACTGAATCTGGATTAGCTTCTAGAGTTATTTCACAATCAGCTGCCAAGCCATTGCGCGCTTTAATCGCAGCAATCACTCGGCCTAAATCATCTGCTGGTAACAGTGAAGGTGTTCCTCCCCCAAAAAAGATCGTAGGAACTGGCTCTTTTGGTGCTGCTTCTAACTCTTTTAAGACGGCATCGATGTAGTCATTGCTAACAATCTCAAGGGTTGCGCCATCTTGGAGTTCAGATGGGGTGTAGGTGTTGAAATCACAGTAACCGCAGCGCTTAATGCAGTACGGGATATGAACGTAGAAAGAGAGCGTCATTGCCCTGCTTTGCGAGCAGCCTTGACCTTTTCAATATCTGCATCGGTCGCAAGTGCTGCTACGAAAGCCTCTTGTGGAACTTCAACGCGTCCCACCATCTTCATGCGCTTCTTTCCCTCTTTTTGCTTCTCCAAAAGCTTTCGCTTTCGGGAGATATCTCCGCCATAACACTTAGCCAAAACATCTTTGCGGATAGCGCGGATACTTTCGCGGGCAATGATGCGAGAACCAATTGCGGCCTGAATAGGAACTTCAAACTGTTGGCGTGGGATTAGTTCGCGTAGCTTGCCCGTCATCATCACGCCATAGGCATATGCCTTATCGCGGTGAACAATGGCACTGAATGCATCAACGGCTTCGCCTTGTAGCAAAATATCAACCTTTACTAAGTTGCCTTCTGCATCTCCCTTTTCTTCATAATCAAGGGATGCATAGCCTTTAGTACGAGATTTAAGTTGGTCAAAGAAATCAAAGACAATTTCTGCCAAAGGTAGGTCATAGCGGATTTCCACTCGATCTTCTGAGATGTAATCCATACCTAGCAAGATACCTCGGCGTTCTTGGCAGAGCTCCATGATTGTTCCGATGAAATCAGATGGTGCAAGAATCGTTGACTTAACAATTGGTTCAAAGACTGTTTCCACTTTACCTTCAGGAAACTCAGAGGGATTGGTAACGCGTATCTCTTTGCCATCATCCATGACAACGTTATAAACAACGTTTGGAGCAGTTGAGATCAAATTAAGTTTGTGTTCACGCTCAAGTCTCTCTCGCACAATCTCCATGTGAAGCAGGCCCAGGAAACCGCAACGGAAACCAAAACCTAGAGCTGCAGAGCTCTCTGGCTCATATACAAGTGCGGCATCGTTGAGTTGTAATTTATCGAGTGCTTCACGAAGCACAGGAAAATCTGCGCCATCTAGAGGAAAGAGGCCTGAGAAAACCATTGGCTTTGGATCTTTATATCCGGCAAGTGCAACCTTGGTTGGGTTGTTATAGGTAGTAATAGTGTCGCCCACGCGTGATTGGCGAACATCTTTTACTCCTGTAATTAAATACCCTACTTCGCCAACACCTAAGCCTTTAGATGCAAGTGGTTCCGGTGAAATAACGCCAACTTCTAGGGCTTCATGTCGAACACCAGTTGAAAACATTTGAATCTGTTCGCGTGGAGATAAGTGACCATCAATAACACGGACGTAGGTAACAACACCGCGATAAGCATCATAAACAGAGTCAAAAATAAGTGCGCGAGCAGGTGCATTGGCATCACCCTTTGGTGCTGGGATTTGAGCAATGATTTGATCGAGTAGCTCTGCAACTCCATCGCCAGTCTTACCTGAAACACGCAAACAATCCTCAGGCTCACAACCAATGAGCTTTGCTAACTCTGCTGCAAACTTTTCAGGTTGGGCATTTGGTAGATCGATTTTGTTGAGCACAGGAATAATCGTCAAATTATTCTCCATAGCTAAATAAAGATTTGCCAAAGTCTGAGCTTCAATTCCTTGTGCGCAATCCACAAGAAGTACTGCGCCTTCACAGGCAGCCAGCGAGCGCGAAACTTCATAGGTAAAGTCAACGTGACCTGGTGTGTCAATCATGTTCAGGATGTATTCCTGCCCATCAATTCCACTGCGCCATGGCAGACGAACTGCTTGAGATTTAATAGTGATTCCGCGTTCGCGCTCAATATCCATTCGATCTAGATACTGCGCACGCATATTACGTGCTTCTACTACTTCGGTAATGCCCAACATACGATCGGCAAGAGTTGATTTACCGTGATCAATGTGGGCAATGATGCAGAAGTTACGTATCTGCGCCGGATTAGTTGCTGCTGGTTGCGGCGCCTTAGCAAGTGAAATTGCAGGCATGAACCTAGCCTCGCTTTAAGATCGAAGAAAAATTAACGTGCGCCGGCTTTGGCAGCTGCCTTAGCCATTGATGACTTCTTGTTTGCTGCAGCGTTCTTATGAAGAACACCCTTTTGAACAGCAACATCTAGAGCCTGTGAAGCTGTGCGAAGCTCAGTTGTGATTGCAGATGAATCTCCTGCGCTAACTGCCTCACGGAATTTACGGACAGCGGTCTTGATAGATGAGCCCACAGACTTATTACGAAGGCGTGCCTTCTCGTTGGTCTTAATGCGCTTAATCTGAGACTTGATATTTGCCACGCTGTAGTACTCCGAACTTCTAGGTGTGTGTTGAAGGGTAAAGGTTACCCGTTAGGGCCCGAAGGCTCAAATCAAGCAGTAATTATGCCTGAGGAGGCTGCTCGGCGGCGCTTTCGCCCACCAGCTGGCTTGGTCTCTACAGGTGGCTGATCATCATTTAAAGATTCATGGAATTCATGCTCGGTGGCATCTTTTTCCTCTGCATCTTCATGTTGTGATGATGGAACATCTAGTTGAGGCATTGGTGCTTTCATCTTTACGGGCTCCATATGGATATGAATTCCACGTCCACTACATGCATCACATGTAGTTGAGAAGGCTTCGATGAGTCCTTGTCCAACACGCTTGCGTGTCATTTGAACAAGACCAAGGGAAGTTACTTCTGCAACCTGGTGCTTAGTGCGATCTCGGCCCAAACATTCAACGAGGCGGCGCAAAACCATCTCGCGGTTTGATTCCAAAATCATATCGATGAAGTCAATTACAACAATTCCACCTAAGTCACGAAGACGAAGTTGACGGGCAATTTCTTCAGCTGCTTCTAAGTTGTTCTTAGTAACAGTCTCTTCAAGGTTTCCACCCTTACCAATGAACTTACCGGTGTTAACGTCAATAACGATCATTGCTTCAGTGCGGTCAATAACAAGTGAGCCACCTGATGGCAGGTAAACCTTGCGATCAAATGCCTTAGCTAGCTGCTCTTCAACTCTAAAGTCTGCAAAGAGATCGCCTGTGCCTGTGTATTTTTCAATCTTTGTTGTTAACTCTGGAGCGATAAAGCCAAGGTAACTTGTTACTTCATCCCAGGCTGTTGCACCTTGCACAGTTAACTTGCGGAAATCTTCATTGAAGATATCGCGAATAACACGAACAGCAAGATCTGGCTCTTGGTAGAGGGCAACTGGTGGATTAAAGTTTGTGTTCTGAGTCTTGGCATAGATGTCATCCCATTGAGCCTTCAGGCGTGCAACATCACTAGTTAAATCCTCTTCACTCACACCTTCAGCAGCTGTACGAACAATCACGCCAGCTTCTTCAGGAATTAGGTTCTTTAAAATTGCTTTTAGACGTGTGCGCTCAGTTTCAGGTAAACGCTTTGAAATACCAGACATTCCGCCACCTGGGACATAAACAACATAGCGTCCTGGCAATGAAATTTGGCTAGTTAAACGCGCACCCTTTTGACCGATTGGGTCTTTAGTAACTTGAACTAATACTGGCTGACCAGTCTTTAAAACAGTTTCAATTTTGCGTGGTTCAGACTCAGAAATTCCTGCAGCATCCCAGTTCACTTCACCGGCATACAACACAGCGTTACGGCCTTTACCAATATCAACGAATGCAGCTTCCATAGATGGAAGAACGTTTTGAACACGACCCAAGTAAACGTTGCCAACGTATGAATCTGGCGAACAAGCATCTCGCGGTCAACATTTTCGCGACGTGCTAAGAACTCTCCATCAGTAATAACTGTTGAACGCTTGCGATATGGCTCGCGGTATTCAGAGCGAGCGCCACGGTCATTGCGATCGTTGCGATCACGACGTCCGCCACGGCGATCATTGCGATCTGGGCGTTCAGTACGTGCTGGACGAGCTGGACGTTCGCGAACTTCGCGGACCTTAACAACTGTTACAACACCATCTTCATCAATTACTTCACCTGGTGTTACACCTTCAGCATCTCCTGCTGCGCGGCGACGGCGACGGCGACGATGTGTTGTTCCATCACTATCAACGCTCTCTTCACCGCTCTCAACGGTTGACTCTTCATTTGTTGCACCATCTGCGCCAGGCTTGCGACGACCACGGCCACCACGGCGGCGGCGACGGTTGCGATCTGGCCGATCTCCACCTTCTGTTGCAGGTGCATCAGCTGCTGGAGCCTCTGCTACTTCTGCTTTCTTGCGCGTTGCTTTTGCAACTGGCTTATCAGGAGCTGCTTGAAAGACTGGAACCGGAATAGCTGCTTTTTTGCGCGTAGCTTTCTTAGGCTCATCACTGGTTACTTCAGTAGTTTTTGCTTCAGCTTTAGCTGAAGTTTTCTTAACCGCACGCTTGCGCGGTGTTTTAGGCTCAATAGCCATGGCACCAAATCCTCTATGCGTCTTTTAAAACGCTTATCTCGTTAAAAAATCCCTGTTTTAGGTTTTTCTTACCTGTTCGCGCTGGGCTTTTACCGCGATGGATTCGCGAGCCGCGCTGAACTATGTGCCCTAAGTATGGCAGATAGGGGCCTAATTGCCTACTTCAGCCTCTGGAGCGAGCGTGAACGTTCTGCAGCAGGCCAAAACCGATCAAGGTGGCAAACATCGATGATCCACCGTATGAGATGAAGGGCAGTGGCACACCAGTCATTGGCATGAGCCCTAACGTCATTCCAATGTTTTCAAATATTTGAAATGCAAACCAGGCGATAACACCTGTTGTTACTAATCGCCCAAAGGGGTCGCTCGTTCTTCGCGCAATGGCAAAAGCGCGCATCAACATAATCAAATAGAGAATCACAATTAAGCCACTGCCCAGAAATCCTAACTCTTCACCAGCAACGGTAAAAATAAAGTCGGTCTGTTGTTCTGGAACAAAGCGGCCATTAGTTTGCGGACCATTAAATAATCCTGTTCCGATTAATCCCCCAGATCCCACGGTGATACGGGCTTGGCGTAGTTGGTAACCAGTTCCTTGTGTGTCAACAGTTGGATCAACGAAGGTTTGCAGACGCTTAATCTGGTAATCACTAATAACGCCTGTGTTAGTTGCAACAACTGCGCCAAGGACTGCAATGAGCAAAAGTCCAACAACCCACTTAGTCGGTGAACCAGAAACAGCGATGATTGTTACAACAGATGCCGAGATAATAAAAACAGTTCCCATATCGGGCTGTAGCAAAATAAATATGACGGGAATAGCAGCAACGGCCAGTGCTTGGATAACATCTCTAGATGTTGGTTCATCACTATCGTGGGTTCGCTCAGATAAAATCATGGACATACCAATAATGATTGAGATCTTTGCAAGCTCTGCTGGCTGAATCTGAAAACCTCCGGGCAGGCCAATCCAAGCTTTAGCGCCGTTAACTTCACTACCTAGACCTGGAATCAAAACAATTATTAATCCAATAACGCCCAAGCCCCACACAATCGGTGTGTAGGCACGCAGCAAGCGGTAGTCGATAACCGTTGTGCCATAAGCCAAAAGTGCACCAATAGCAATGTTAATAACATGGCGCTTTAAGTAATACTGTGGATCTAAACCATTGCGTGCATACCAATCACGCGTTGCTGCATAGACAAGCAGGGTGCCAATAAGTAAAAGTGCGGCAACGGCTGCAGTTAATACAGGATCAAAGCCATGAAATATTGAGCTTCTCTGACGGCGATATAAGCGTTGACGCGCAGCTATTTGGCTCATGGCGTCTCCTTAGGCTTTGTTGCTGGTGAAATCTTTGGCAATGCTGTTGGGGGCTTTCCATTGGGATAAATGGCTGCTCCTGGAACAACTTTATTACCCTTGACGCCAAATATCGTTTCATAGATGTGTCTGACACCCACACCAGAAGTTGATGCACCGAATCCACCTTGTCCAACCATCATGACAACCGCAAATCGAGGATTTTTACTTGGTGCATAGGATGCAAACCAGGATGTGTCATCCTTTTGTGTTCCATTGGGATTGCGACCAAAGACTTGACCTGTTCCAGTTTTTCCACTGACCTCAACAGGAAAACCTGCAAATATTCCAGCACCAGTTCCACTGACAACTACTTCACGCAATGCGCTCTGCAAAAATTTAAGAGTAGATGGCGCAGTTGTAAGCGTTCCTAGCTTATTTGGCTCAATGGTCTTAATAACAGTTCCATCGGTCTTAACAATTGCCTTGGCAATACTTGCTTGCCAGATAGTTCCGCCATTGCCGATTGCTGCATACATCTGAGTTAATTTCAGTGGTGTTACAACTGTGTCGCCTTGCCCGATAGAGAAGTTCACCGCATCACCAGCGCGGACCTTGTCACCGTCTACACAATTCTCTGCAGCTAGCTGAATAAGAAATGGTGTCTGCTGGGCTTTGGTGGCACGAGTTTTGTAGTTGCAGTAGAAATCTTTGTTCTGCTGAAACCAACTCTTTTTATAGTCACGATCGGCTAAACGTGATTTTGATTCAGATGGCAGGTCAATACCGGTTTTTTGAGTGATCTGGAAAGCCTCTGCTGCCTTAAAGAAGTAGTCATTAGGGTTCGATTTTGGTCTTAAGCCGCCATCACGCAGCCATTCATCAAATGCAATTTGATACCAAATAGTGTCGCATGAGACTGCAATAGCCTTCTTTAAATTCATTCGTCCTTGATTTCTACTATCGTAGTTTTGAAATGCGCGTGTACCCACCTGCACTTCGGAAGGACAGTTATAGGAGCCTTGAAGGTCATATCCAGCAGCTGCAGCGGCAATTACTGAAACAGATTTAAAAGTTGAAGCTGGTGCAAATAAACCTTGAAGTGCGCGGTTAAGAGCCGGCACAGACTTTTTCTCACTAAATAGATCTGATGCTTGTTGAACCGTTAAACCTTTTTCAAAAGCATTTGGGTCATAGGTGGGATATGAGGCAAGAGCCAGAATGCGTCCTGTTTTAATATCCATTACTACTGCCGCACCTGAATCTGAGGTGTAACCATTTGCTCGTCCGCGCTTGACGGCATCGGCCAAGGCCTGTTCTGCGGCAGCTTGTAATCTGATATCTAAACTTGTTACTAAGTGATCACCAGCAATTGGCTTTGTGTTTTGGCTCTCTCGGGTAATTACTTCTTTTCTATCAACGATCAGTGTTCTAATTCCTGGAATACCGCGCAGGTAAGAATCGTACTGAATCTCAAGACCAGCTTTTCCAATTGATTCACTTCTAAAGTATTGCTTGCCAGATTTTGTTAAATCATCCTCAGTCAAAGGCCCGACATATCCCAAAACATGTGCAGCATTGACATTAACTAACCCCGGATAACTTCGGATAGAAATTGGCTGTGCATCAACACCAGGGAATTGATCTGGGCGTTCCACGATTTGTAGGGCAATATCTGGATCTGCCTCTTTTGTAATAGGAATAGGTTGATATCTAGAACCTGTCCAGCATCCAGCACGCTGTCCAACAGGAAGTTCTCCGCACAAGCGAGTATTTGTAAAGACATCGTTGTAATTGAGTTTGAGCAGTTTTGCCAGGCGTTGCATGACTGCCACACCTTTATCAGGCTGCTTATCAATTTCAATGCGATCAATAGTGATTGCCAAACCCACTTTATTAAGGGCTAATGGCACGCCATATGCGTCAACAATTAAGCCACGGTTAGCCGGTGCCACAACGTCACGGCTTTGGATACTAAGGGCTGCATCACGGTATTTGGGACCAGCAGCGATTTGTAAATAAAACAAGCGCCCTAGAAGTGCTGCAAGTAAAGAAACGATAAGAATCTGGGCGACTAGCAGACTTAAACGTGAGCGTTGGTTCATAAGACTGAACGCGTTTCAAAGACAAAGTTGTGCAAAAAGGAAAATGCTGGCAGCACAATTGGCGTGAGGGCCAATGTCCA
>JBDLTD010000073.1:0-5346 GCA_039799185.1 Actinomycetota bacterium
CGCAGGTTGGCTGTGTAATGGCTCATGGGCAAATAATGCTACCCACCAGTAACTTATGCAACCCTATTGAGCGTATTTCGATGCCCCGTTGGCCCTCTAATCCAAGATAGGGTCAGCGCGTGCTACTAAGTGATCGCGACATTCTCGCCGAAATCAAAGCAGGTCGGGTCGCCTGTGAACCATTCCATGAGGCCATGATTCAGCCATCATCGGTGGATGTTCGCTTAGACAAATATTTCCGCGTCTTTGAAAACCATAAATACAGCGTTATTGATCCCTCAATAGAACAATCAGAGCTCACCCGTGAAGTTATCGCCGAAGGCGATGAGGCTTTCATCCTGCACCCAGGTGAGTTTGTATTAGCAAGCACCTATGAAGTTATTACTTTGCCAGATGACATCGCAGGACGGTTGGAAGGTAAATCATCACTGGGTCGCCTAGGACTACTAACTCACTCAACTGCAGGTTTTATTGATCCAGGCTTTAGCGGTCACATCACCTTAGAGCTTTCCAATGTTGCAAACCTGCCAGTCAAACTCTTTCCAGGAATGAAGATTGGTCAGCTCTGTCTGATCAAACTGTCATCGCCTGCAGAACACCCATATGGCAGTGAGAAGTATGGCTCTCGCTACCAAGGCCAGCGCGGCCCAACGGCTTCACGCTCGTTCTTGAACTTCCATAAATCTAAGATCGACTAAAAATCCAAGGAATGAATCCGCCTAAAAGGGGGTTTAATTAGGTATGGAAATAATCATTGTTCTCGGTGTCATCGCTCTAGTCGTCCTTTTCTTTGTTGCGCAATACAACCGCCTCATTCGCCTCAACATCTCAGTTGATGAAGCATGGGCTCAGATTGAAGTTCAACTCAAGCGCCGTGCTGATTTAATCCCTAACCTGGTTGAAACAGTTAAGGGTTATGCAGCGCATGAACAATCAACTTTTGATGCTGTAGTCACAGCACGAGCTAAAGCAACAACCGCCAGCACAGTTGCAGACACAGCTGCTGCAGATGGAATGCTCACACAAGCACTTCGTGGATTACTTGCTGTTGCTGAGGCATATCCAGATCTAAAGGCGTCAGCTAACTTCATCTCACTCCAAGAAGAGTTAGCAACAACAGAGAACAAAGTTGCATTCTCTCGTCAGTTCTATAACGACAACGTGCGCGAACTCAACACTGCAGTTAAGACTGTTCCTACTAACTTCTTTGCAGGTTTTGCAAAGGTTACTGAGCGTGAGTTCTACGAAGTTGAAGATCCACAAGATCGCAAAGCTCCGAACGTTAAGTTTTAATGAACTTTAGAACCCAACAAGCGGCTAATCGCCGCAAGACAATCGGCCTGCTCGTAGGAATGGGTGTGCTGGTTTGGCTTGTGGCATTTGCCGCTCTTACCTACTTTGGTCAATCAACAACGGCAATTGTTCCTATTGCAGTTGGTATTGCGCTGGTTTCAGTGTGGGGTTCTTACTACGGCTCAGACAAATTAGTTTTAACAATGACTGGTGCAAAGTTAATTCAAGAATCAGATAACCCAAAGTTATTTGGTTTAATTCAAGAGATAACTATCGCTAGCGGCCTACCAATGCCAAAGGTTGCAATTGTTATTGATAGTGCGCCAAATGCCTTTGCAACTGGTCGTAACCAAGACCATGCCCTGATTGCCTTCACAACAGGCATCTTGGACGCCATGGATCGCGATCAACTACAAGGCGTTATTGCCCATGAATTAGCACACGTTGCTAACCGTGACACATTGGTGTCAGCAGTAGCAGCAACTACTGCAGGTGCTATTGCAATCTTGAGTGACATGTTGATGCGCATGATGTGGTTTGGTGGCGGAAGAGATCGTGACCGCAATGGTGGTAACCCAATACTTTTAGTCTTCTCACTTCTTATTCTTATCTTGGCACCAATAGCGGCCATACTTTTAAAATCTGCCATCTCACGCAAGCGTGAGTCACTTGCTGATGCAACAGCTGTTGCCTTCACAAGAAATCCTGCAGGGCTGCGCAGTGCGCTCGAAGTATTAGAGAGGGATTCAACGGTTGTGCATCAAAAATCAAACTCCATTGCACATATCTGGATTGAATCACCTTTGGATGCAAAAGCTGTTTCTAAGATGTTTTCAACGCATCCACCTATTGCAGAGCGCATTGCAGTTCTAAAAGCGATGGAATCTTTAAACTAATTCTTCTCTGTTGGAAAAAACAACGTAAAGGTTGTTCCAGCACCTGGCTTTGAAACCACACCCACTTTGCCACCGTGAGCCTGCATGACTGAATCCACGATAGATAAACCAAGCCCGCTACCTTCTTGGCTGGTGCGCTGGCGGGATGGATCTGCTCTAAAGAAGCGCTCAAAGATTCTCTTTTGATCTTCTTCACTTAATCCTGGTCCGTTATCGGCAACGGAGATATAAACACCATCTTCTTCATTGCGCGCAAGAACGTGAATTGCTGTGCCAGTAGGTGTGTGAACACGGGCATTAGCTAAAAGGTTAGTCATTACTTGGTAAATACGCCCCGAATCACCGAGTACAAATAACTCTTTAGGCATATCAACTGTTATTGGGTGTTCAGGCCCAGCAGCAGATGCTGAGGCAACTGTTTCTTCAATAACATGTGCAAGATCTACAGGGTGAGATTCAATGTCTCGCGATTGATCTAGGCGGGCAAGGAGAAGTAAATCCTCAACCAGAGTGCCCATTCGCACAGATTCTTTTTCAATTCGCCCAAGAAGTTCTTTAGTCTTTTCACCATCAGGCACTGCGCCTTGGCGGTGAAGTTCTGCAAAGCCTCGAATAGCTGTCAGCGGTGTGCGCAGCTCGTGACTTGCATCTGCCACAAAGCGACGAAGTTTATTTTCACTCTCTGTGCGAATTGCAAAAGATTCTTCAATGCGGCTAAGCATTGTGTTTAAAGATGAACTTAAGCGTCCAACCTCGGTATCTGGCTCAAAGTTCTCTAAGCGAGCCGTGAGATCACCAGCTGCAATCTTTTCTGCAGTTGCCTCAACATTTTCTAATGGCTTCATACTTATTTTAATTACTTGACGCGCTGCAAAAGCAATAAGGAATAGAACGATAAATCCAATGAGTAAGAAGATTCGACCAATTCGATGTGTTGTTTTATCAAAATCTGCAAGAGATTGGGCAACTACTACCGTGCCAACAGAGGAAGGTAGAGCTTGTGTAATAACTCGAAAGTCGGGACCACGAGTTTCTAATGTAAAAGGTCTATTTCCAAAGGATGCGACTACTTCTGGAGTCCACCCTGCAATGAAATCGGTAATTCTGTTGGCATTGAGATCTCCTCCAAGGCCACCAACAATTGCACCAGATTGATCTAAAAGCGTGACAGAGGTGGATGTTGGAATGCGATTGAGCGGAGTTACAGGAGCTGCTTGTCTTTGCCCGTTTTCTTCCCTCTCGTTCTCTTCCTCATTAACAATTCCAGCTTGATTCAAGCGTTGTGATGTTCCACCCACGACACTTATGAGTTGTTCATCTATCTGGCCAATGAGATAACTATGAAGTGATCTCTCAACAACTAAGCCAGCACCAATAAACCCAATCGCAGAAAGAGCCAATACACCGGCAGTTAAGCGGTTACGTAGTGACCAGTTACGAAGGGGAGAGTTCATTTTCTTTACTTAGCTGGCATTCGCAAGCGATAGCCAACACCGCGCACAGTGTGAATCAACGGTGGATCAAAAGCATCAATCTTCTTGCGAAGATATGAAATATATGTCTCAACAATTCCAGCGTCACCGCGGAAATCGTATTGCCACACATGATCTAAAATCTGTGACTTAGAAACAACGCGATCAGCGTTAATGATTAAGTAACGAATCAAAGCAAACTCAGTAGGTGAGAGATCAAGTAGTTGACCAGCACGTCGAACTTCATGTGTTGCCTCATCTAATTCAAGATCTGCAAAGCGCATTTTTTCATCATCAATTTCAATGTGATCAACACCTATACGGCGCAGTAGTGCGCGCAATCGCGCAACTAGCTCTTCCAACGAGAACGGCTTAGTCATGTAATCATCGCCGCCAAGAGTTAAACCTTTGACTTTATCTTCCATGCCATCTTTTGCAGTTAAGAAAAGAACTCCAGTATCAACGCCTTCATTGCGGATCATTTTGCAGACTTCAAAACCATCTAGATCAGGCAACATGACATCTAGGACCATTGCATGCGGCTTAAACTCTTCAGCCATTGCAAGTGCTTGCGCGCCATTTGCTGCGGTGCGAACATCAAAGCCAACAAAGCGAAGGCTTGTTGAAATTAACTCGCTGATACTTGATTCATCGTCAACGACGAGAATGCGTTGCATACTCTTTTGGGCAGTTGTGGTCATGGCTCAACAATGCTCCCATGAACTGGGAGTTTCCTGAGAATGGGCTTTGTTTTAGCCCTTAACTGAGCGCAATAGAACTTGCGCCACGTCTAGAACCTCCATGGATGACTCACGTGCGCTCATTCCATCGGTAGTCATAACGCGGCAGAAAGGACAGGCAACAGCTAACTCTTCTGCCCCTGTTCCAATAGCTTCATCAACGCGATTTAAGTTAATACGCGTTCCAATTTTTTCTTCCATCCACATGCGACCGCCACCGGCACCGCAACAGAACGAGCGCTCTTTATTGCGTGGCATTTCGGTGAGCTGTGCACCAGTTGCTTCAAGAATTTCACGTGGTGGTTGATAGATCTCATTGTGACGACCTAGGTAGCAAGGGTCGTGATAAGTCATTGCTGTGTGACTCATCTTTACTGGCAGTAGTTTCTTCTCACGAATTAATTGATTCAGTAGTTGAGTGTGGTGAACCATCTCTAATTCAAAACCACTTTGTGCATAATCGCGACCAATTGTTGTGAAGCAATGTGGGCAAGTAACAACAACTTTCTTCTTACCCTTAGGGCGATCAGCAAATACTTCTTTGAAGGTTTCAATGTTTTCAGCTGCCATGATTTGATACAAGAACTCATTACCAGCACGGCGTGCTGGATCTCCTGTGCAGGTCTCTTTCTTTCCTAGGACCGCAAACTCAACGCCTGCCATGTAGAGAAGTTCTGCAACTGCCTTTGTAGTTTTGCGGGCACGTTCATCGTATGCACCAGCACAACCCACCCAGAACAAGTATTCAACTTCATCTGGCAATACACCTTCAACAACCTTGATTGGGAAATCACATTCAGCAATCCATGCTTCACGATCATTCTTATTTGCACCCCATGGGTTACCAGATTGCTCTAGGTTACGGAAAGTTCCACCGAGCTCTGCTGGGAAATCTGACTCCACCATTACCTGATAGCGGCGCATGTTAACGATGTGATCAATGTG
>JBDLTD010000074.1:0-5343 GCA_039799185.1 Actinomycetota bacterium
GTGAGATTGCGATATGCCTATGCCGATGCCCTTGAAGCTGCTGGACGCAAAGAAGAGTCACAAGAGTGGTTTGCAAAGTGCGCAGAGATTGATGCCGAAGAGGTCACTGATGCCTCTGAGCGTTGCAACTAAGTAATTATCCACATCAACTAAAGCCTTCCTGCCTTATCTGTCAGCTCTTCTGGTAATCATCGACCTTCCATTGATAGAAGAGATGAGTTGTGCCATGAGCGTTGTGAAAGCTAAGAAGAAAAGTGCAGTTGAAGGAGTAGAGGAAGAAGATTATTCACTCAACGATCTGCTTTTGCGGGGTCGAGTTTCAGCGATAGCTGTTGAGAAAGAACTGCCATCAGGGGACAAGCTCGTTGAGTTTCGCCTCATTGTTTCCAGAGAGCGCCGTGATGGCGTTGACACTTTAGATATCGGCGCGTGGAGTGCAAAGTCGCGCCGAATAGCTATGACTCTCAAACCTGATGAATGGATTGAGGTTTCAGGTGCTATTCATAGGCGTTTTTGGCGCGCAGCAGGCGGACTTGCAAGCCGTTGGCAGGTTGAAGCCGTTGAGATTTCTCGAATTTAGATAGGCTTGGTGCTATGGCCAATGACATTTTTTCAACTCTGCGCACGTATTTGGGCAAAGTAACTGATGGAGATAAGAACGCTTCAGAAGTTGCTTCCACTGTTAATCAATGGCTGCGTGAAGGTGGCGAAGCGCTCAAAATCAAAATTGAAGATGAAGTAGAACGCTCTGTTTCAAAGATGGGTTTTGTTAAGCGCGGCGAGTTTGAAGCTTTGAAAGAGGAAGTGGCCCGTTTAAAGATGAGTAAGCCTGCAAAGAAGGCTGATGCGCCTAAGAAGAAAAAGAAAGCTAAAAAAGCTGCACCTAAGAAAGCGAGCAAAAAATGACAACTGCCTCTGAGCACACACAAGGTGAAAATCTAGTTGAAGAGATTCGCAGCGAATTAGTTGAGATTGATTCAATGAGTGTCAACGATCATGGTGATCGCTATGAACAATTACATCAGAAGCTATCGACTGCGCTTTCATCTATTGATGGGCTGTAAGAAGTACAAGTGAAAATCCGTCTTGATGCTGAGTTGGTGCGCCGGGAATTAGCCCGCTCGCGCGAACAGGCATCGGATTTAATTGAAGCGAGATCTGTTTTAGTTAATGGAATTCCAGCGACAAAGCCAGCGACAATGGTCGATGCTGAAACTTCCATTAAGTTACATGGCAAAAGAGATGACTTTGTTTCCAGAGGTGGCCATAAATTAGCTGGTGCACTTGATGCATTTTCTGGCGTAGTAGTTGAAGGCAAAAGATGTCTAGATGCCGGAGCATCAACCGGGGGATTTACTGATGTTTTGCTGCGCCGGGGAGCCCAAAAAGTTGTTGCAGTAGATGTTGGTTATGGGCAACTTGCCTGGGAGCTCCGCCAAGATCCACGCGTAGTCATTCATGATCGCACTAATATCCGCCATTTAACGGGTGAGATAATTGGCGATCCCATTGATTTAGTTGTCGCAGATCTTTCCTTTATCTCTCTGACCCTAGTTCTTCCAGCGCTAGCGGCAGTCTCAAAGCCTGAGGCAGATTTTGTTGTGATGGTTAAGCCACAGTTTGAAGTAGGCCGAGAAAAGCTAGGAGCTGGCGGCGTTGTGCGCGATCCTGCGCTTAGAAAAGCAGCTGTCATTGAGGTTGCAGATTCTGCTTATGATGTCGGTCTTGGAACCTTAGGCATTGCAGCTAGTCCACTACCTGGACCTGCTGGAAATGTTGAGTATTTCTTGTGGCTTCGACGTGGAGCCCCAGAGATAAATCATGAGGCGTTGGATCAAGCGATAGCGATTGGACCGCAATAAATGAGTGAGCGCAATTTACTTCTTGTCTGCAATCCTTCACGTAAGGAAGCAGTAGATGCAGCGACGGCTCTTGCGAAAGATTTCCAAGCTGGTGGATTTTCACTCTTCACAATTTCAGATGTAGTCATTCCAGGTGTAACTAAGTGTGAAGTAGATGCAATGCCAAAACTTGAGGTCGCAGTAGTTTTGGGCGGAGATGGCACAATGTTGCGCGCTGCAGAGGTTACGCGCGAGCAACAAATTCCATTGCTGGGCGTGAATTTGGGACATGTTGGATTCTTGGCTGAAGTTGAAAAGCCACCTCTTGCCACAATAGTTTCAGCGATATCCAAGAAAGAATATGTTTTAGATTCCCGCATGGTTTTGCAGTATGCAGTCAAGCGCGATGGTAAGACTGTTTCTGAGGGTTGGGCCTTAAATGAAGTGACGGTAGAGCGCGAGAGATCAACCATGGTTGAACTTTTTCTTGAAATTGATGGACGTCCTATTTCCCGGTGGGGCTGTGATGGTTTGATTTGTTCCACACCAACAGGTTCTACTGCATATGCATTCTCTGCCGGTGGGCCAGTTGTGTGGCCTGAGGTAGATGCACTGGTTGTGTTGCCGATTTCAGCTCATGCACTATTTTCGCGTCCACTAGTCATTTCTCCTCAATCTGACATTGTTGTTCGAGTGGAATCCAAGGATGCTGTTTTATCAGCTGACTCTCTGCGAAAGTCTGCCCTTCAATCTGGAGATCGCGTTCACATCACCAAGGATTCCCACGTTGTTAAGTTGGCGCATTTAACTAACACCGTCTTTAGTGATCGATTGGTGGCCAAATTCAAACTTCCCGTTGAGGGCTGGCGCGGTGAGTGATCGTACATTTCTAGAAGAGATATCTATTCGCTCCATCGGAGTTATTGAACACTCCACAATTGAAATATCCCCAGGACTCACTGTTTTAACGGGTGAGACTGGTGCGGGAAAAACGATGATTTTAACTGCCTTAAACCTTATTTTGGGCGGCAAAAGCGATAGTTCACTCGTTCGCAAAGGCAGCGAGAGATTAGTTGCAAGTGGAAGTTTTAGTGTTCCTAAATCTCTGGAAGAAACTTTTGAGGAAAGCGGCTTACAAATCGAAGATGGACAGTTGATTCTCACCAGAACTGTCAATGCAGATGGCAAGAGCAAGGCAACTAGTAATGCAATTGCTGTTCCATCAAGTGTGTTGGCGGCTGCAAGTGAGAATTTAGTTGAGGTTCATGCGCAAGCTGCGAACTTAAATATGACTAAGGCTGCCAAGCAACGAGACCTTCTGGATCGATTTGGTGGCAAGAGCCTTAATGAGGCGTTGAGTTCCTATCAAAAAGAGTTAGCGAGCTATCACGATCTCAAGGTGCGCATAGCGGCGATGAAGAAAAGCATTGATTCCAGAGACGCAGAGTTAACTGCGTTGCGAGAGTTTGCAACGATTATGGGGAAGTTAAAGCTTGAACGCGGAGAACTGCAAGAAATCACAACAGAGATTTCACGTCTATCTAGTGTGGAAGATCTGCGGTTAGGGGCGCAATATGCATCTTCTGTTATTGAGGAAGAAGAGTCCGGTTCTCTTACAACACTTGGAATTGTTCGAAAATCTCTAGATTCTGTGCGAGCAAAAGATCCACAGATAGAGGAGCTGTATCAAAGAGTCAGTGAAGCTTTCTTTTTAGTCGATGATGCAAAGGGTGTTTTAGCTTCATATATAGCGAATTTAGAGGCTGATCCAACCCGCCTTGATTACTTGAATAGCCGCAAAGCTGAGATTAACGCGCTCATTAAAAAATATGGCGGTAGCCATTCACCTGATGAAGAGTTAATTGCATTGGTTGAGCGTTTTGAGAGTTCAAAGAATGCAATTGCAGATCTTGAAGGCGGGGATGAGCGATTAAAAGAGTTGGAAAGTGAACTTGGTGGAATAAAGAAAAAGCTTGTTGTGAACGCTAAGTCGCTGACAAGTATTCGAACAGAGAGCGCTTCACGGCTTTCACAAGAAGTAACAAAGGAAATTCAACAATTATCGATGCCACACACTTCCTTTCATTGCCAGGTGAATAGCGCTGACTACAACGCACTCAAGGAATCTGATTTCACTCCACTAGGTTGTGACGAGATTGCGATGTTGATCCAGGGACATAAAGACGGACCACTTGTTGCACTTGCTAAAGGTGCAAGTGGTGGAGAAATGTCACGAGTGATGTTGGCCCTTGAAGTTGTTTTAGCCGCAACACATCCCGTTGGAACATATGTATTTGATGAAGTAGATGCTGGCGTTGGTGGAAAAGCGGCAATTGAAGTTGGACGCCGTCTGCATGCACTCTCGAAACACGCACAAGTCATTGTTGTGACGCACCTGCCACAAGTTGCCGCTTGGGCTGATTCACACTTTGTGGTGACTAAGAACTCTGATGGTTCAGTTACTGAAAGCAATGTGAGCAAAGTGGTGAAAGAGGATCGCGTTGAGGAGATTGCACGCATGTTGGCCGGCATGGAGAGCTCTGTGAGCGCTCGTGAACACGCCACCGAACTCCTAGAACTGCCCCTGTCAAAGCGATAGGCAATCCGATGATAGGTTGGTCTCCCATGGGCCAACCTCATGTGACTAAACACTTATTCGTAACTGGCGGAGTCGCCTCTTCACTTGGCAAAGGACTCACCGCCTCATCACTTGGCAGGTTATTAGTAGCCCGTGGCATCCGCGTGACGATGCAAAAGCTCGATCCCTACCTCAATGTGGATCCTGGCACCATGAATCCTTTCCAACACGGAGAAGTTTTCGTTACCGATGATGGGGCAGAGACTGATTTAGATATCGGTCACTACGAAAGATTCCTAGATACCAATTTGCATGGATCAGCTAACGTAACAACAGGTCAGGTGTATTCACGAGTAATTGCACGTGAGCGCCGCGGTGAGTATTTAGGTGAAACAGTTCAAGTTATTCCACACATCACTAATGAAATCAAAGAGCGCATCCGCGCAATGGCTGCTCCTGATATTGATTTAGTTATTACTGAAGTGGGTGGCACTGTTGGAGATATTGAATCTCAACCATTTTTGGAATCTATTCGACAGATTCGCCAAGAAGTTGGCCGTGATAATGTTTTCTATTTGCACATCTCCCTCGTTCCATACATTGGCCCATCAGGGGAGTTAAAGACCAAGCCGACTCAGCACTCAGTTGCAGCTCTTCGCAGTATTGGTATTGCTCCAGATGCGATTGTTTTGCGCTCTGATCGCGAGATTCCACTGGGAGTGAAGAAGAAGATTTCATTGATGTGTGACGTTGATCTTGAAGCGGTAGTTGCTGCCATGGATGCACCTTCAATTTATGACATCCCTAAAGTTCTACATTCTGAAGGTTTAGATTCCTACGTTGTTAAGCGCCTAGACCTTGGTGGTCATGAGGTTGTCTGGGGCGAGTGGGATACCTTGCTGCATAAAGTCCATCACCCAAAAC
>JBDLTD010000075.1:0-5297 GCA_039799185.1 Actinomycetota bacterium
CATTCCAAGTGCCAACCAGGGCGCCCTGGCCCCCATGGAGTTGGCCATGATGGATCTCCAGGCTTTGCTGCTTTCCAGAGTGCGAAATCGCGTGGATCTTTCTTTTCTGAACTAGCAGCATCAGCATCTGCGGCCGGTTGCAAGTCATCAAGTTTTTGGCCAGAGAGAGTTAAATAGCGCTTAAGTTTGCGCACCTCTAAATACACATCCCCATTGCCAGGGGCATAGGCAGCGCCATTATCAATAAGTTTTTGCATCAATTCGATCATCTGGGTGATGTGCCCGGTTGCGCGTGGTTCATAGGTTGGCGGCAAAACATTTAAGGAAGCAAAAGCTTGGGTGAAGATGCGCTCATACTTCATTGCAACTGCCCACCATGGTGCTTTTTCATGAACTGCTTTATGCAAAATCTTGTCATCAATATCTGTGACGTTTCTAATGAAAGTAACGTCATAACCTGTCCAGGTTAACCAGCGGCGCAAAATATCAAAATTAACTGCGCTACGAACATGGCCGATATGTGGATGTGATTGAACAGTTGCACCGCACACATACATAGAGACCTGACCCGGGATAAGTGGCTTAAAAACGCCTACTTCGCGAGTTGCTGTGTCATATAAATGTAGTGCGGACATTTGCTAATTCTACTGCTTATAAACCAGAGCAGTTGCAATGGCCGCGATGCCCTTACCCTCACCAGTTAAGCCCATTCCATCAGTTGTCGTTGCAGAGACTGAAACCTGCACACCACCAAGGGCAGATGAAATAGCTGTGATTGCTTCGCCGCGGCGCTTACCAATCTTTGGACGATTGCCAATGATCTGCACACTCACATTAGAAATAGCAAAACCTTCTTTTTTCACAAGCGCTGCGCACTCTTGCAACAAACGCGTGCCAGAAGCACCTGCATATTCAGGGCGATCAGTTCCAAAATTACTTCCTAGATCTCCAAGGGATGTGGCAGCAAAGAGGGCATCACAGATTGCATGGGCTGCAACATCGCCATCAGAGTGGCCTTCAACGCCTTGCTCATCTGGCCAGTGCAAACCAGCTAGCCATAGCTCGCGACCCACACCAAATGCATGTGCATCCGTTCCCACTCCTGTGCGAACATCACTTCCTAAACCTAAATGTGAAAGAGCTGTATTTAAATCAGCAGGAGTAGTGATTTTTATTGCTCGCTCTTCACCTCTAATGACTTTTACTTTTCCGCCCGCTGCTTCAATCAGGCCAGCATCATCGGTTGCATCAACTCCTGATGCATGAGCATCGCGAAGAGCTGAAGTTTTAAAACCTTGTGGAGTTTGAATACTCACTAGCGTTGCGCGATCAGGAGTTGAAACTACAAAGCCATCGCTATCAGTGACTTTGATTGTGTCCACAACAGCAATAGCTGGAACAACTGCCACTTCACCGCTTTGTAGCTGGGCAATAACGCGCATTGCCACATCAGAACTAGCCAGGGCTCTGGCAGCATCATGAACTAAAACATATTCACCCGTTGCAACTGCCAGGCCGCTTCTGACACTGGCAGAGCGTGTGGCACCGCCTGTAACAACAACTATGCCTTCACCTGCTAACTCACTTATTTGTTTTTCAAAGCCGGCAGGGGCGGTAATAATTATTTGATCCACGACAGGTGCCAGGGATGAAATGGCATGCTCGAGCAGAGTGCGATCTGCTAATTGGATAAGAGCTTTAGGAATACCTGCGCCAAATCTTTCACCACTGCCAGCGGCAGCGATGATGGCGCTAATAGACATTGTTACGAAGCGAGAACCTCGTCAAGGATTACTGCAGCCTTTTCTTCATCAGTGCGCTCTGCAAGAGCTAGCTCTGAGATAAGGATCTGCTTCGCCTTGGCGAGCATGCGCTTTTCACCAGCTGATAGACCACGGTCTAAGTCGCGGCGATACAAATCGCGAACAACTTCAGCAACCTTAATAACATCACCTGAGGCGAGCTTTTCTAGGTTTGCCTTGTAACGACGTGACCAGTTAGTTGGTTCTTCTGTATATGGCTGGCGCAAGACGTTAAACACACGATCTAGGCCTGCAGAATCAACGACATCGCGAACTCCGACGAGATCCACGTTTTCAGCTGGAACACGTACGGTTAAATCGCCTTGAGCAACTTTTAACACTAGGTAGGTCTTTTCTTCACCCTTGATCACACGAGTTTCAATAGCTTCGATTAATGCAGCCCCGTGATGAGGATAAACAACGGTTTCGCCGACCTTAAATGTCATGTGATGCCCTTCGCTAGAGGGTCAATTCTACCAGCAATATCGCAATGAGAAAACCTGCCTATAACCAGCGTAAATCACTGCTTATTTGATGTGAGACAATTGCGCCTATGCGCCGCGTAGTAACTGCATTCTTCATTGCACTCTTAACCATCTCACTTACTGGATGCGGCGCCGGGTTAAATGCCTCCACACGCAATATCAAGCAAGTTACCGATGGTGTTGAGGCAACAGTAAATACTGACGGTAACAATATTAAAGTAGTCAATCTCCTAGTTGTTGAAACAGCCCAAGGCGCCGGCGTATTAGTGGGAACCCTAGTTAATTCCATGGATCAAGAAGATGCTTTGCTAGGCGTGGCAATAAATGGCCAGGTAGCAACTGTTACTGGAAGTAATGTTTTAGTTAAAAACAAACCAATTATCTTTGAAGGCCCAAGTGGCAATATAAAAGCTGTGGTTCTAGCTCTCGGTGCTAAAGCTGGCCAAAGTGTTCAAGTAACAATGTTCTTTGCCCGTGCCGGTGAAGTAAGCGTGCAAGCAATTATTCGTGATCAGCGTGATTCATACGCTGGCATCACTGCTTAAAACTTACTTCTTTCCCTGATTAGCAACTGCTGCAATTGCATCTTTAGCTGCCTCTGGATCTAAATACTCTCCACCTTTAAGCGTTGGCGTTAGATCAGCATTGAGTTTGTAATAGAGCGGAATTCCTGTTGGGATATTTAACCCAGCGATATCTGCATCACTAATTCCATCCAGGTGTTTCACCAGTGCGCGCAGTGAGTTTCCGTGGGCAGTGACAAGTACACGCTTACCAGCCTTTAAATCAGGAACGATTGATTCATGCCAGTAAGGCAGCATGCGCTCAATAACATCTTTCAGGCACTCAGTCTTAGGGGCAGTGATATCGCTATAGCGTGCATCTTTAGACTGTGAAAACTCATCATTGTCATCAATGGCAGGTGGTGGCACATCAAATGAACGGCGCCACAACTGGAACTGTTCTTCGCCATATTGAGCCAATGTTTGCGCTTTATCTTTGCCTTGCAGCGCTCCGTAGTGACGCTCATTTAATCTCCATGAGCGCTTAACTGGAATCCAGTGACGATCACAGGCATCTAACGCTAACTGAGAAGTGTGAATAGCACGACGAAGTAGCGAAGTGTGTAATAAATCTGGAAGCAATCCACGCTCAGCTAGTAACGCACCGCCTCTACGTGCTTCCTCTTCACCCTTTGCAGAGAGGCGAACATCCACCCAGCCTGTAAAAAGATTCTTAGCGTTCCACTCTGATTCTCCGTGGCGCAAAAGGATTAATTCGTAGTTGCTCATAGATGCATCCTAAACCAAATGCTTAAAAGCATCTAAATTGGCAAGTGACTCCCCGCGTGAAACACGCCAAGCCCATTCACGGCGGATGGCATTTGCAAAGCCGAGTTCTAAAAGTGGATTAAAAGAAGAGTCTGAGATTTGTAGGACAGAGCCGACTAAACGATCTATCTCACGATCAGTGACCGCTGATAGTGGCAAGCGCCCCACAAGAAAAATATCTCTCACATCATTGATTGCAAAAGCGATTCCATAGAGGGATGCATTCTTTGCCATGCACCAAGCGTGAACGGCTGCCTCATTATCATCAGGCTTTCTGATAACGAAGGCGTTAATGCTAAGAGAATGATCGCCAACAATGAGTGCTAGGTGAGTTTGCAACTTCTTTTCCCCTGGCAAAGTCACCAAGAAAGTGTTCGCATCTTTTCGCTCAAACTCTAAATCATGAGAATCTAAGAACTCTTCAATGATAAAGCGTGGGTCAATCGCGCCCATTTACTCTCCTGCGATTTTAAGAGCAGCGTTGTGCTCGGTAATAACTTGATCATAAATATCTAGCGTTCCACGAGCTGTTGTGTCCCAACCAAAGTGGGATGCATGCTCAATGGCGCCCATGGATAGCAGCACGCGTCGCTGTGGCTCTTGCAGCAAACGTGCAATAACAGAGGACCAGGCCTTTGCATCATGGCCATCAACTAGAACCCCTGAAATACCATCGGCAACTGCGGTGCGAAGGCCGCCCACTGCCGTTGCAACAACTGGAGTTCCACATGCCTGTGCCTCAAGTGCAACTAAACCAAAACTCTCAGAGTAACTTGGCACGCATACTAAATCAGCTGCGCGATACCACTGCGGCAGATCAACACGCGGAACCGGTGGCATAAAGCTAACAACATCATCTATTCCAAGCCATGAGGTTAACTCTTTTAACCGCTCTACTTCTTCAGTATTAGCACCCGATGCACCGCCGATAATATTTATTACTAGCTTTGGGCGCAGTTGTGGTGAGTGCTTAACCAGCTCCGCACTTGCTCTAATTAATACTTCAGGGCCTTTGTGGGGCTGAATGCGACCAACAAAAGAGACAACGAGTGCATCTTGATCAATCCCAACAAACTCACGGGCTGCTGCTTTTCCAGCACCTGGAGTGAATGTGTAGAGATCAACTCCTGGTGTAACAACATGAACGATATCTGGGCAGGCTTCATAGAGTGAAACCAGGCTGGCAGCTTCAGCATCGGTATTTGCAATAAGGGAGTGGGCTGCAGCAACTACCTGTGTTTCACCCTGCACGCGAATCATTGGTTCTGGTGATTCACCCTCAGCTAAATTCAAATTCTTCACACGTGCCATGGTGTGCATGGTGTGCACGAGTGGAATACCTAGCTCTTTACTTGCAGGCATTCCTACTTTGCCAGAGATCCAGTAGTGAGAGTGGATCACGTCATAGTTTTCTTCTTTAATAATACGTAAGAACTCTTTAGATAAACCATTGATGTGGGCAGGTAGTTCTTCTTTGGTGAGTACGCCATGACCACAGGCAAAGTGGCGAACGCGCACGCCCTTAGATAATTCAACTATCTCTGCTTGCTGCGGATTAGTTCTGCGAGTGAAGATATCTACTTCCACTCCCATCGCTGCCATGCGCTGGGCTGCTTCAACAACATAGATGTTCATGCCACCAGCATCACCAATACCTGGTTGATCCAGAGGTGATGTGT
>JBDLTD010000076.1:0-5289 GCA_039799185.1 Actinomycetota bacterium
GTGTCATTTTCTTGAGCAAAGACCATGTGGGTAGTCATGATTCCACCGGCCAGAGTTTCATCGAATGCAATGAGTTGGCGCAACTGCTTAGCCATCTTCACATCCATTGCTTTCAAAATATCTTCACGGTGCTCATCACTTAAATCACGTAATACTTCAGCAGACTCATCAGGCTCCATGCGGCTAAGAAGTTCGGCTGCGCGACCTTCACTCAATCCGCGAAGTAGACCTTGCAACTCTTCATCTTCCATTTCTTCTAAAGCATCAGCTGCTAACTCTGGATCCAACATTTCAATCAGAGCGCTTTGTTCGCGGCCTGCTAAATCTTCAATTAAGTCAGCCAAATCTGCTGGGCGAAGTTGTGAAAGTGCGGTCTTTGAACCAGAGGTTTTAACAACACCTGAAGTATCGGCAAGGGATGCAACAGTTGCCCAGTCCAAAACATGTTGCGGTGTTGCTCGGCGCCCAAGTGCACCAGGAAAGATTCGACGAAGGAAAGTTACGAAAGAAATATCCACGCCGACAACACGAATCTCTTTATCTAGCGGTGCCAAATACAAATCTGATGAGCGCACCACGCGCAACCCATTTACATCAACAATCTGGTGGTCAAGCACGTCAGCATCGAGTAGAGACTCATCACTTCGGCGCTTGTAATCAGTTAAGTTAATGGTCGTTGATGAAAGCTGGATTTGATGGCGCTCAAGCTTTGCAATACGGGCACCATCAATAAAGGAACGTCGCAAGCCAACTTTCACGATCAATCCTGATACTGGTGGATAAGCATCTTGGCCATGCTTTACAACTACATCAACTAAACGCCCAATCTCACGGCCATCTTCATTTGTAACTGGGCAACCCAGCAAACCTGCAAGTGAAACGACAGAGTCGCGTATTCCTTTGCGCGCCAACACAAAATCGCGCCGTCCCACGGCACGCTCAACCGTATTGACCACACGGGCTATAGGCTTTTTTGTTGGGGCTTTCATGAGCGAAATTGTATCGGCTGACATTGCAAGGGCTCCGATAGTTTTCACTGCGTCTAGATGAACTTACTGAAGTGGACCGTACTGGGATCGAACCAGTGACCCCCACAATGTCAATGTGGTGCTCTACCGCTGAGCCAACGATCCTTGCTTGAGTGAGAAATCATACCTCACGCAAATATGTAGTAATTATCGGTTGTAGTCATCCTCAATACGCTCAATATCATCTTCACCAAAGTATGAGCCGCTCTGAACCTCAATAAAAACAACAGGCTCACTGCCGATGCTTGCTAATCGATGAAGCTCGCCTTGGGCGATATCAATTGAATCTCCTGCAGACATTTCGAATTCAAGTCCATCATGAGTGACCTTTGCTTTGCCGCTGACGATGAACCAGTGTTCAGAGCGATGTTGATGGCGTTGGTATGAAAAACGAGCGCCAGCATTAACTTCGATTCGCTTTACTTTGTGATCTGAACTTTCAGACAAGATTTCATAGCGACCCCACGGTCTGACGTCATCGCCCATGAACTCTTCCCTTTACTGGTTCTACTAATGGAGGTCGGAACGGGATTTGAACCCGTGTAGAGGGATTTGCAGTCCCTTGCCTCGCCTCTCGGCCATCCGACCAAAAACTAACGCCGTTCATTTTTAACGTGAACGGCGATAAGTTTTGAGAGCGGACGACCGGGTTCGAACCGGCGACCTGAACCTTGGCAAGGTTCCGCGCTACCAACTGCGCTACGTCCGCGAGGTCCCCAAATCTATCGTAGGTGAGGCCTAAGCGCCAAAGTGGGAATTCAATGACTACCTTTACCTTGTGACTTCATCGCAGAATGCGCCTATTTTTTGGATGAATGGGCGATTGGCTACGGGCCTTTCTCAGACTTCAGATGATCCTGCATCTTTAGAAGATGGGGGATTCTGGGCTGTTTCAACAACTTTTGAAGGTGAATTTCGCGCAGCAAAATTTGATCATGTAATAGAAGCTCCATTCCCACAAACTCCTTGGGAGAAAATAAGTGGAAGTTGGTCAAGTAGTTTTAATGAAAACCAATACATCGCTTATGTGAAGAAAGTGCAGGAGCACATTTCACAAGGCTGGGTCTATCAAGTAAATGCATGCAGAGAAATATCTATCGATATTGAAGTCGAAAATCTTCGAGGTCTCTTCTCACTTATCCTTGAAAAAAACCCAGCACCATGGGCTTGCTACTTCCAAGCGCCCGGTATCGATATTGCCTCCGCATCTCCTGAGCTCTTCCTTAAGCGAGAAGGAAAGCGCATTCGCACATCACCCATTAAGGGAACAGCCCCTGTTGGAACTACAGATTTTGGTGTGAAAGACAGAGCTGAGAACGTGATGATTGTTGATCTGATGCGCAATGATTTAGGACAGATTTGCAAGAGTGGAAGCGTCACCGTGCCACGGCTCTTATCTACTGAAGCCCATCCAGGCTTAGTGCATTTGGTCTCAGATATTGAAGGTGAGTTAAAAGAGGGCACATCGTGGTCAGAGATTTTCAAACTACTCAGTCCTCCCGGCTCTATTAGCGGCGCTCCTAAATCTTCTGCTGTCTCTGTCATTGAGGAGAACGAGGGCAAGCGAGGCCCGTATTGCGGAGCACTTGGTTGGGTGCAGGGTGATCAAAGTGAGCTCTCTGTGGCCATAAGAATCTTTTTTAAAGATGACAAGTTGCGATTTGGAACAGGTGCTGGAATTACATGGGCCAGCGTTGCAGAAGATGAATGGGAAGAAACTCAACTTAAAGCCAGACGTTTAGTTTCACTTGCCGGTGGTGTTCTATGAAAGTAATTTATAACGGTGAATTGAGAAGCATTGAGGATGTGCCGGCATCTGGTGATGGATGGCTAGAGGGCGAAGGCATCTTTGAGACGATTAAGAGCGTTGGCAATAAAGCCTTTTCACTAGGTAGACACATTTCCCGAGCACAGAAAAGTGCCCACGAACTAGGACTAATGCTTCCAACTGTGGAGCTGATTTCACAAGGTGTGAACTCACTTTTGGCTGCAGTGCCACAAGGTCTAGGAATGCTGCGCATTAGCTTTGATAATCAAGGTAATTGGCTAGCGGTGCATATGCCATACACGGAGCAATCCAGAAGTTGTGATGTGCGAATACATCCGAAGGCCATAAGTGGTGATGTTCACAAGAGATTTCCCTATAAGAATCGATTAGAGATTCTTGAGCAAGCTCGCACAGCGGGCTTTGATGACGCAATTGTTGTTAATGCCAATGGAAATCTCTGCGAGGGCTCAGTCACAAATCTGATTGCCCATATTGATGGTCGATGGGTAACACCGCCCACAACTGATGTTGTATTACCTGGGATCATTCGAGAGATTTTGATTGAAAATGACCTACTAGCTATTGAGAGCATCCCAGTGGATCGACTTTCAGAAATTGCGTCAGCCTTCTTTATAAGTAGTTTGCGTTTATCTCATGCCATTTCATCGATTGATTCAAGGCCGTTGCATCTTTCACACGCCTTCGGGGAAGAAATAAAGGCGTTGGCACATAAGTATTCGGTAGGCTAGCCACATGATTCAGGTAACCGTTGATGGTGCTTCACGCTCCATAGAGGCAGATCAACGCCCTACCCATCTTTTTGCAGATAATAAGGAAGTCGTTGTTTGCCGAATCAATGGTGTTCTTAAAGATCTTTGGACTGATCTGCAAGAAGGCGATGTTGTTGAGTCTGTTTTAATCAACTCACCTGATGGTCTCTTCGTTCTTCGCCATTCAACTGCCCACGTCATGGCACAGGCTGTGCAAGAAGTATTTGCTGATACAAAGCTTGGCATTGGTCCACCGATTAAAGATGGTTTCTATTACGACTTTGATCCAAAGACACCCTTTAATCCAGATGATTTAACCAAGATTGAAAGTGTTATGCGCAAGATTGTTAAAGACGGTCAGCGCTTTCGCCGCCGTGTCGTTACTGAAAAAGATGCATTGGTTGAACTTTCACATGAGCCATATAAGTGCGAACTCATTGGCATAAAAGGACCAGCCGGGGAAGAAGCCAGTGTTGAAGTTGGGGGAGCAGAGCTCACCATCTATGACAACTTAGGTCGCGATGGAAATCCTGTCTGGTCAGATTTATGTAGAGGTCCTCACCTGCCATCTACAAAACAGATTCCTGCATTTAAATTAATGCGAAGTGCTGCTGCTTACTGGCGCGGTTCAGAAAAAAATCCGATGCTCCAGCGCATCTATGGCACAGCATGGCCATCACAAGATGAACTCAATGCTCATTTAGAACTACTTGCTGAGGCTGAAAAGCGCGATCACCGACGACTTGGTACTGAGTTAGATCTATTTTCTTTTCCAGAAGAGATTGGCTCAGGACTCGCTGTCTTTCATCCCAAGGGCGGAATTATTCGCCGGGCGATGGAGGATTACTCACGCAAGCGCCATGAAGAAGAGGATTATGAGTTTGTCTATTCACCTCATTTAACTAAGGCTGCTCTGTTTGAAAAGTCTGGCCACTTGGATTGGTATTCGGAGGGAATGTATCCACCGATGATCATGGATGAAGAACTCCATGCCGACGGAACTATTAAAAAGCCTGGCCAGCAGTACTACATGAAGCCGATGAACTGCCCGTTCCATAACCTTATTTTCCAAGCCCGTCAACGCTCTTATCGCGAACTCCCACTTCGCTTATTCGAATTCGGAACTGTTTATCGTTATGAAAAATCTGGCGTGCTCCATGGAATTACTCGTGCTCGCGGCTTCACGCAAGATGATGCACATATCTACTGCACAAAAGAGCAGATGGCAGATGAGCTGGATTCATTGCTCACCTTCGTACTCAACCTTTTGCGTGACTATGGACTCAATGATTTCTATCTTGAGCTCTCAACTAAGAATCCAGAAAAGTTTGTGGGAGAAGATTCAGATTGGCAAGAAGCAACAGAGACTCTCCGTAAAGCCGCCGTTGCACAGAACCTAGAGCTTGTCTTGGATGAAGGCGGCGCAGCGTTCTATGGGCCAAAGATTTCGGTGCAAGCAAAAGATGCCATTGGTCGCACATGGCAGATGTCCACGATTCAAGTGGACTTCCAACTTCCACAACGTTTTGAACTTGAGTACTCAGCGGCCGATGGATCACGCCAGCGCCCAGTAATGATTCACCGCGCACTCTTTGGCTCCATTGAAAGATTCTTTGGAGTTCTGACCGAGCATTACTCAGGAGCGTTCCCACCATGGCTTGCTCCTGTCCAGGCAGTTGGTATTCCAGTTGCTGAAGCATTTGCAGATTACTTAGCTGATGTC
>JBDLTD010000077.1:0-5261 GCA_039799185.1 Actinomycetota bacterium
TAGCGACAAAGTAACTAACAAACCAAGAAAATATGAGATTGAGAAAGCTGCACCTAAACAGATAGTCACCCATTGATTGCGCAACGTGGCAAGTGAAAGATAGTAAAGTCCAACAGCGATAATATTGATAATTAATATTGAAATAACTTGTGTGCGGGTGTCTTCAAATGCATTAAAGCCACGGATTAAGATTAAGTTTATAGAAAATGCAACTAAACCAAAACTTAGCGCTGCTAATACATAACCAATATATCTGGAGTCTTCTAGTGGAATACCAATAAAGAGAACTGAAGTAATAAGTGGGCCAAATAGTAAGAATGCAACTGCACTAGGAATAGTAATTACTCCAACAAGTCTTATCGCGCGGATTAACTGTTCACGGACTTCTTCAGCCCTTTTCTCCAATGCAAGACGTGAGATATGAGGCAAGATCGCTGTGATGATTGAGATCGTCACAATTGAATAAGGTAACAACATTACGTAGTAAGCAAATGTGTATGGGGTGTATCCAACACCACGCTCTATTCCCTCTTGCGCACTTCGCACCGCAGCACTGGTTGCAACATTTACTGTCACTAAATAACCAAGCTGTGAAATCAAAACATAAATAAGCGTCCAGCCCGCTAAACCAAATGATTTACCAAGACCTTTTACGCCCCATTGTGGACGCAGTTTGATTCCTAACCTTTTAATTACTGGGACCAAAACTAAAGCTTGGACAACAACGCTAAGCGTGGTTCCCCATCCCAAAACCTGCACCTGAATATTTGAAATGTTATCGATGCTCACTGATGGTGAGAAAACAAGGAAAGCGCCAAATAAGGCTATTCCCACAATGTTATTAGCAATAGGTGCCCACATCAGTGGAGCAAAAGAGCCACGGGCATTAGCTACTTGCCCCAGCATCGTGAACAGGCCTAAGAAGAAGATCTGAGGTAAGCAGTAGCGAGTAAATGCAATTGCAATCTCTTTTTCAACTTCAAAGCCTGTTGTGAAGAACTCTGGTGCATATAAGCGAACAAGAGCTGGAGCGAAATACATTCCCACAGCAACGAGTGCAAATAAAATAATAGAAATAGTTGTAATTAAGCGTGAAGCAAAGCCATCCCCACCATCTTCATGATCAAAAGAGCGCACTAACTGTGGGATGAAGATCGCGGTGAGCGCACCACCCACAAGCAAGTTATACAAAATATTAGGCATTGTGTTTGCAACGTTGTAAGTATCTGCAAGTAGCGCTGTACCTAAAACAGCAACAATTAAAATGCCGCGGATAAACCCTGTAATTCTAGAAATAATTGTTCCAAGGGCCATGATTCCCGAGGCGCGAAATAGTTCATTAGATTTCATCCTTGCGCCCCTTTCTCACTCTGCGAACACTTTGGGCAACAGCTGCTAGCAAGAGCAGGATGGCTGCTCCCGTGGTAAACCATGTCACACGTTTATCAATAACTGTTGAATTAATCTGCAAAATAGATGGTGGCACGACATCCACACTTGTGGCATCGGTGATCTGAGCAAAAATCGTGGTCTCACCTGGGGCAATGACATCAAGGGTGAGCTCTAACTGCTTCTTAGAGTTTGCGGGTACAACAACACCTGCGAAGTTCTCAACAACAACTCGGGTATTCATTGGAGTCATTTCTATGTTCACCATGACATCAACTGCGAACTCATTAATTACCGTTACCGGCAGTTTTGCCGAATCAGTTGTAACTTGATACTTACCTGGATTAATTCGTAGCTTTCGCACTTGTGCATCTACGGCAACCTTTGCACTATATGAGAAATAGTCACGAGAATCTTTATCTAACGATGGTGATAAAAGTCGACCCAATCGAGCGCGCAATAACATTAAATCAGCATCTTCAACTGCACGAGAAAGACGTGTGAGTGCTTTACGGCTATCACTGTAATTCTTTTTCAATAGCGGGCTGAGCTTTGATTTGCCTGTGCTCCAGCCACCATCTGGCTCGCTACGCACAATGCGTCCTAATGCAATCTGCAGTTGAGATTTTCCAAAGACGTAATACATTTTTAATTCACTGGGAGCTAAAGATGTAGCTAATTTAATATCAGGATTGCCATAAGCAAGTGCAACCACTTCATTGTTTTTTGAAACTTTTTGCAGTTGACCTAACCAACTAGAGGCAATCTGTGAACCCATAGGTGTTGCATCAGTTGCTAATTTATACTCACCTGTCATTGCAGTTATCTCATCAATGAGAGCTGGATCAATAACCCAAATCTTTGAGCGAGACACAGGAACATAAACTAATTGGCCTAATCTTCCCGAAGGTGTTAACTCTTGGGCAAGGTCATCATTTCTAAATTCACCAGTAAAAGTTTGGTGGGCAGAACTAACAATGCGAATGATTGTTGAGTCAGCCTGAATGGGTGAGAGTGGTGCAAGCAAGAAAAAGGCTGTGAGTAAAGTTCCAATAAGTTTTCTCATGCGATCAACTCAGCACTTCTAGCAATTAATTTCTTTTCATCTGGATAAGCCAGGCGGTCAACAATTTCTGCTAATGGGAACCAAGAAACTTCATCTACTTCACTCACTTGAGGAGTTAACTCTCCGCTTACCTCTGTAAAGAGAAAATGGTGAACAGTCTTGTGAATTCTCTTTCCGCCAGCCATAAACCAAAAATCAATGACACCTAAAGATTTAGTAATAGAAGATGTAATTCCAGTCTCTTCGGCAACCTCACGGATTGCAGCTTGCTCTGGAGTTTCACCTTCTTCTATGTGACCTTTTGGCAAAGACCACAAAATACGCTTTCCAGTTGAATCTTTATGATCAATGCGTCCAATAAGAAGGCCTTGTGTGCCGGTTGAATCAATTACCAAGCCGCCAGCGCTGACTTCATCCACGCGTTTGGCATAAGGACGTTTGTTTTTTGGGTGAGGAGTTTTTTCAGGGTTACTTGAACTCTGTGTTTGGGGGCCGCGGTTAGCGGGGCGCTTACGCTTCCGCTTCTTTTTCGTACCTTCGCTGCCCGCACCAGGTGCCGGGATCATGGAGCAAGGGTACTGCTCTAACCTTACTTATTGTGAGTAACGCATTAGGAGCCGCGGGCGAGTTAGCCATTCGCTCACTTATTGAACGAGCCCCGCTGGCAAGTTCTCTAGCGCAATCCTTTAAAGCCAAAGGCTTTACTTTGGCATTGGTTGGCGGACCTGTGCGCGATGCGCTCTTAGGCAGACTCGGAAATGATTTAGATTTCACAACGAATGCGTTGCCACAAGAAACAAAAAAGATTTTAAATGAATGGGCAGAAAATGTTTGGGATACCGGCATTGCATTTGGAACAGTTGCAGGTAAACGCGGTGACACAACAGTTGAAGTAACCACATATCGCACAGAACATTACGATGCCAATTCCCGCAAACCAACAGTTGAATATGGCAAAGATATCAATGGTGATTTATCGCGCCGTGATTTCACTGTAAATGCAATGGCGTTGGAGTTAACTACTGATAAACCAGAGTTCATTGATCCATTTAATGGTTTGCAAGATTTAGCAGAAAAAACTCTGCGCACACCAGGTCTTCCCAATGATTCATTTAATGATGATCCACTGCGCATGATGCGTGCCGCACGTTTTGCTAGCCAATTAGATTTTGAAATAGAACCAGATGTTTTAACATCTATTAAAGAGTTAGCACATCGCATCTCTATTATTTCAGCAGAGCGCGTGCGCGATGAGTTCACAAAGATTCTTATGTCTAATAACCCGCGCAAGGGAATTACGTTATTAGTTGACACAGGCTTAGCCGATTTAGTCTTGCCAGAAATTCCTAAACTGCGCCTTGAAGTTGATGAGCATCATCACCATAAAGATGTGTATGAGCATTCAATTACAGTGCTAGAACAAGCAATCGAACATGAGGATCGTTTAGGTGGTCCTAACCTTGTTATTCGCCTTGCTGCACTCTTGCATGACATTGGAAAACCAAAGACACGTGCCTTCATTGAAGGCGGCGGGGTTTCATTTCATCACCACGAAGTAGTGGGTGCTCGCCTTGCGAAAAAGCGCTTATCTGAACTTCGCTTTGATGGTGACACTGTTGAGGCCGTTGAATTATTGACTACCTTGCACCTGCGCTTTCATGGCTACGGAGATGGAGAATGGACTGATTCTGCCGTTCGCAGATATGTCCGAGATGCCGGTGATTTATTGACTCATCTGCATGTTCTTACTCGTGCTGACTGCACCACACGAAACAAAACAAAAGCAGTGCGTTTAGCTTCTGTCTATGACTCACTAGAAGCGCGCATCGAAGTTCTTATGGAACAAGAAGAGTTGTCAAAGATTCGTCCAGATCTAGATGGTCAACAAGTAATGGAGCTATTGAATTTAAAGCCATCTCGAGATGTTGGCGCTGCAATGGATTTCCTCATGGAGCTACGCCTTGAACAAGGACAAATTGGTGAAGAGAAAGCGACCCAGGCTCTACTTAACTGGTGGAAAGACAGAAGCGCGAAGTAAGCGCACTCCCACTAACAAGTAAGCCGCACTCACACACAGTGGAACCGCTGCACCTAAACCAGATGTTGGAAGCAAGAGCGCTGCAATTAAACCGCCTGAAACAATTGCACCGTTAACAACAACGTCATACACCGCAAATACACGACCACGGTAGTAGTCATCAATCTTGGATTGCACTAGTGCGTCATTAGTTACTTTTAAGTTTTGTCCAAATAAAGAAACTAAGAAAGCGGTCAGAATGAGCGTTAGTTGAGTCTGGACACTGGCCAAAATTAGCGGACAGGCAGCACTTGCGAGAATGGCTAAGCGCATCCAACGATGACGACCAACTTTTGAAACTCCATAAGGGGCTAGGAAAGCGCCAAGAAATACGCCAATCCCAGCAAATGAAAGGGCGTAACCAAATCCTTTTAAACCTTCTTCTGGAAAATTAGGATCATTAAATGAATTTCGCTCAAGTAAGAGCGCTGTGAGAGTGAGTGCAGTTAATCCCCCGCGGTGCACAGCAGTTGCCAAGATTCCACGGGCAGCATCAGAGTGAATGCGAAGAAATTGAAAACCTTCGCGCATTTCAGTAATGCCTTGCATGAAACTTGCTTGCTTCTTTTCATGGTCAAGTGGACCAATCTCATATTTGTTTAACCGGCTACTCAAAAGGGCTGCAGTGAAATAACCAGCGCTAGCCATAAGAATTAAGAGCGCATCAGCATGATTGGCAATTGCCAATGTATCTGTAAGGGCTCGGACTCCCACACCAATACCGCCACC
>JBDLTD010000078.1:0-5219 GCA_039799185.1 Actinomycetota bacterium
ATGGCCGACTGGACCTGGAATTACTTAACTTTTGATCGAGGCAACCGCCACATTATGGATTCCTTGTAATGCCAGAATATATAAATCTGCGAAATCATCAGGTTTATAACTACGAGTGGGAACATGATGGCGAGGCCGTAGTTTTACTACACGGCGGATTAAGTAAGACTTGTGCCTGGGATTACTTGATGGTTCCACCACTAGAAGACCAATTTCACGTCTTTGCATACGATCGCGCTGGTCATGGCTTTACTGGTGATCAAGCTGGCAGTCTGCACTTTGAGTTTCAATGCCAAGAGGCAATTGCTTATTTGGAAGATGTTGTTAAAGAGCCAGCGCATTTAATTGGCTATAGCGATGGCGGAATCATTGCTCTTATGGTTGCAATAAAGCGGCCTGAGTTAGTGAAATCTATTGTGGCATTTGGCGCTAATTATCATTACAGCGCACCGCTAAGTGATTTTGATGAAGCCAATGTCTCTGAAGAAGATCAAGCTGAATACAACTTAATATCACCTGATGCTCCGCATACTTTGTTGGAGAAAATCAAACGAATGAATGAAATTTGGAAAACTGAGCCTGATATCTCGCTTAGTGAAATTGCCTCTATTCAATGCCCTGTTTTAGTTATGGCAGGAGATGACGATGTCATTGCCCACGATCACACAATCTCTCTTTATGAGGCTCTGCCGCTTGGCCAGTTAGCAATTATCCCTGGAACTTCGCATAGTTTAATTAAGGAAAAACCTGCACTAGCTATCGCAGTAATGATGCAGTTTTTAGAAGATCTGAGCTATCCAATTACTCGCTCACCAGTTCGGCGAACTAACAATCAATCGGAGTAATTTTTCCTGTTGCAACATCATAGATTGCACCGCCCACTGAAACTCCAGTGTTGAGCAAGCGATAGTTTCGAACCAAGTTCACATCTTCAATCAATGAAGCCTTTTGATCGGCCACAGTTTTAAATTCGAGTTCTGATGTGTCGATTCCATATTTAGTATCAATCTCACGGTGAATCTCAGCCTCATCAACTTGGGCCATACGGCAGTTGGTGTGAGGCATGATCAAGATTCTCTTAACACCTAGTAGATATGTTGCAAGCACCAATGTACGCAAAACGTCATCAGTCACACGCGCTCCAGCATTACGCAAAATCTTGGCATCTCCTGAATTCATACCAACAACAGATAGCGGATTAATGCGTGAGTCCATGCAGGTGACAATGGCTAAGCCTTTTTGAGCAGTGCCGGTTAGCCCTGAGTATTTGAATGTCTTGATGTATTCATCATTGGCTGCCAATGCATCGGCAAATTCATCATGAGGAAACGTAGACATAATTTCCCCCTTCTAAAAACTACGAGCCCCCCGTCAGGATTGAACTGACGACCTGCGCATTACAAGTGCGCTGCTCTACCACTGAGCTAGAGAGGCCTACGTGCGAACACGTATCGATCTTTCGACCAGCGGCAATTATGGCAGTGGAATCCAAAAACTTAAAATCGTGGGTTCATCCCAGCCTCAGCGATAGGTTGTCCTCATGAGATTAGGCGTTCTAGATGTGGGCTCAAATACCATCCATTTGCAGGTAATGGATGCTCACCTAGGCGCACGACCAGCCCCAGCCACAAATTTCAAAGTCGAACTTCGACTCACTCAATATCTTGATACAACTGGATCTATTAGTGCCAAAGGCGTTGAACTGCTGCATCAAGCTGTTGCTGAAGCTGTGGCGCACGCTAATGAAAATCAAACCGATGAGATCTTAGCTTTTGCAACGTCGGCTATTCGTGATGCTAAAAACGGTCCAAAGATTATTGAAGATATAAATCAGCGCCACCAGATTGATTTACAAATTCTTACCGGTGATGAAGAAGCTCGAATGACTTTCTTGGCTGTGCGCCGCTGGTTAGGTTGGTCAGCGGGAAAGCTTCTCGTTTTAGATATTGGCGGTGGCTCACTTGAAATTGCCTCAGGTGCTGATGAAAATCCAGAAGCAACATTGTCATTGCCTTTAGGTGCTGCTCGATTGACTAGAGATTTCTTAAGTGGAGATCCTTACAACTCAAAGGGTGTTAAGTTTTTGGAGGATTTTGTGAGCAGCAAGTTAGAAGATGAACTTCCTGCAATTCTTCGTGCCCATGATGCCAATCATTATGTTGCAACGAGCAAGACTTTTAGAACCCTTGCCCGCTTATCTGGACACATGTTTAATGAAAACCCAAAGTATTTAGAGAGTGCAAACTTAAAGGCTATGGTTTCAAAGCTTGCAGATATGACTGATAAATCTCGGGCAGAACTACCAGGTGTTTCAAATAGTAGAGCCCAACAAATTGTTGCTGGAGCGATAGTTGCACGGGCAACAATGAGCGCTTTAGATCTAGATCGTGTGGAAATCTGCCCGTGGGCGCTGCGTGAAGGTGTTGTATTACGTAGGTTGGACTGGCTTAATAATTAAGCTTTAGGTGCTTCAACCCAGTCAATAGCAATGATTTCACCATCTCTGTAATGCAAAACCCATGCTTCACCCGGTTCAAGCTTTTGATCGAGTTGCTTAAAGTTCTTTTTACCAATCAATTTCTTTAATAACTTAGGCAAAATAGGGTTATGGCTACAGATAATCACACTTTTACCTTGATTCATTAAATCTTGTGCATAATCAAGGGGCGCCTCTTTATCTTTAGCAAAACTATATTCACTTAAATCAGCAGAATAAATAGGATTCATCTCTAGTGAGCGAGCCATCGGATCAATCGTTTCAATGCAACGCTGGGCATCTGAGGAGTGAATCTCTGTGATGTTGTATGGCAAATACAGTGGGAGCATTCGCTTTGCTTGAAGTTGACCTAGTTGTGCAAGTGGACGATCGCCATCATCGCCATCCCAATCTTCTCGCTTAACGGCTTTAGCGTGGCGCAAAAGAACGAGTGGAGTTGTTCCAGAGTTAAACTCTAAGAAAAAGTCCACAAGTGACTTGTCATCATCTAGCGTTAATTTCTTCTTGGCATCAGCTGGTGATAACCATAGAAGTTGATCTACTTCTTGCAGATCAGTAGTTCCAGTTGGCTCACCTATAGCTTGAGCAGACCAATACTTAACAATCTTTCTTATTCCATCAACTTCATATGTAACATCACCAATCTCTGGACCAAAAACAGGTGCATAGCCAGTTTCTTCCATAACTTCGCGATAGGCGCAGCCAATCATCGTTTCATTAGGATCTAATTTTCCTTTTGGTAATGACCAGTCGTCATAACGTGGGCGATGGATGATCGCTAACTCAAGCTTCTTCTTTCCTACTTGGCGCCAAAGAACTGCGCCGGCTGCGTAAATAACCTGGGATTCTTCACTCATTATTAACGCTCCCTTGAGTAGGTATGGATAAAGGCTGAGTGCACATCTAGGAGTGCCTCACCCTTATTGTTCTTACTTACTCGCTTCCAATCAATTCCAGATAGTTGCCAGCTAGAACTATCTGCGCTCAAACCCAAGTCAAGAATCTCTTGAAGACGGTGCTGGTGCTCTTTTTTATCGATTCTTACCAAACTTTCCACACGGCGATCAAGGTTACGGCCCATCAAGTCGGCGCTACCAATCCAATATTCATTATTTCCACCATTAACAAAATGGAAGATACGAGAGTGCTCAAGGAAGCGACCCAACACAGATTTCACAGTGATGTTCTCTGATACTCCTTTAATGCCAGGTTGCACAGCACAGATTCCTCGAACCAAGAGTTCAATCTTCACACCGGCTTGTGATGCCTCATAGAGTTTGGCAACAAATCCTTCATCTAAAATTGAGTTGAGTTTGAGTTGGATGCCAGAAGGTTTCCCATCTTTAGCATTCACAATTTCTCGATCGATGCGTTCTGTAATTCCAGAGCGCAAAGTTCGAGGAGCTACTAAAAGCCGCGAATACTCTGATTGCGGTGCAAAGCCTGACAATTGATTAAATAATTTTGTTAGATCTTCAGTGAGTTCAGGATCGGCACTTAAGATTCCTAGATCCTCATAGATACGAGCAGTTTTTGGATTGTAGTTTCCTGTGCCCATGTGACAGTAACGACGAATACCATTTGCTTCATCACGAATAACGAGTGAGAGCTTGGCATGTGTTTTTAGCCCCATAAGTCCATAAACAACATGCACGCCCGCTGCTTCTAACTTTCGGGCCCAACGCACGTTTGCTTGTTCATCAAAGCGTGCACGGATTTCGATTACTGCCAAAACTTGTTTGCCTGCTTCGGCTGCTTCAATTAAAGCTTCAACGATGGGTGAATCACCTGAAGTTCTATAGAGCGTCTGTTTAATCGCCAAGGTTTGTGGGTCTTGGGCAGCGTTTTGCAGGAACTGCACTACTGATGAAGTGAAGGATTCATAGGGGTGGTGGAGCAGAATTTCACCTTGGCGGATTGCGGCGAAGAATAGATCAGGGTCTTCTTGATCCACTTCAGAGAGTGCTTTAGCTGTGCGAGATCTAAAACGATCAAACTTTAGCTCAGGAAAATCAAGATCTGCAATCTTATTCAGTGAAGTTAAATCAAGGGGGGCATCCATATGAATTACATTTTCTGGATTAATTTTTAACTCTTGGGCTAGTTTTTCCACAAGCTTTTCATCCACGCCGTTTTCAATCTCTAAGCGAACCGGTGGACCGAATCGGCGACGAGCAAGTTCTTGCTCGATAGAAGTCAGAATATCTTCTGATTCTTCTTCATCTAGATCCATATCTTGATTTCGAGTGATACGAAATGTGTAGTGATCTTCAATAATCATTCCTGGGAAGAGATCCTGGAGATGAATAGCAATTAACTCCTCTAAAGGTAGGAATCTTGTTGAGCCTGATTTAGCTGTTGCAATAAAGCGTGGCAAAATCTCTGGCACCTTAACGCGGGCAAAGAACTCTTCATGCGAAGTTGGGTTCTTAACTATTACCGCTAAATTTAATGAGAGCCCTGAGATATATGGAAATGGGTGGGATGGATCTACGGCTAATGGAGTTAAAACTGGAAAGATTCGATCTTGAAATAGCTTGGTGACGTATCCACGCTCAGTTTCATCTATTTGATTCCAAAGAACAAACTCGATTCCAGAGTTTTTCAGTGCCGGAATAATCTCATCATGAAAAACCTCTGACTTGCGCTTCATTAAAGCATTTGTTCGAAGAGAGACTTGCTTCATTAACTCGATAGGAGTAAATCCAGCAACATTGGCTGC
>JBDLTD010000079.1:0-5178 GCA_039799185.1 Actinomycetota bacterium
TCCCAGAAGATCCTGCAATTCTGCAAACACTGCCTGGAATCGGTGAATACACCGCCGCCGCAATTGGCGCTTTTGCTTTTGAAAAACAAACTCTTGTGATGGATGTGAACATCCGAAGGTTGTTAACACGCATTATTGATGGCAATGAACACCCAAAGCCTGCACCAACAGTTAGAGAGAAAGCATCACGCCTTGCTCTGCAGCCAGCTAAGAATGCTCACATCTGGGCGGCTGCAACGATGGAACTTGGTGCACTGGTGTGCACATCTAAAAACCCTATCTGTGAACAATGCCCAGTCATTGGCCAATGCAATTGGCGCAAGAACGGTTATCCAAAAACAGATCTAGTACGTAAATCTCAAGACTGGCATGGCACCGATAGAAAATGCCGCGGCACAATCGTGCAAGCACTGCGTGAGAATGAATCATTAACTGAAAGTGCTATTAAGAAACTCTGGCCTGATGAGTCACAAGTAGAAAAAGCTCTTAAAACCCTGCAGGAAGATTTACTTATTGAAGCCATCCCCCGCAAGCGATATAGACTGCCCGCATGATTCGCGTTGCGCTTAAGCAAGATGCTCCACGCATCCTGCAGCTCATTAAAGATTTAGCTGAGTATGAAAAAGCTCCGCTAGAAGCTAAAGCAACATTGCAACAGATTGAAGAAACAATCTTTGGCGATAAGCCAGCTGCCTATTGTCATGTTGCTGAAGTAGATGGAGAAGTAATTGGAATTGCTATCTGGTTCCTGAATTACTCCACATGGCTTGGCAAACCAGGGATGTATTTAGAAGATCTCTATGTTGATCCTGCCCATCGTGGAAAAGGTTTTGGAATGGGATTCCTAAAAACTCTTGCAAAGATATGTGTGGAACGCGGATATGAAAGATTCCAATGGTGGGTTCTTGATTGGAATGAACCGTCGATTGAACTCTATAAATCTATAGGCGCAGTGGCCATGGATGAATGGACGGTGTACCGACTTAGCGGAGATTCATTAAAGAATTTTGCTGGTAACGCTTAAATAGTTGGAATCACAATTTCGTTGTATTGCAGGAAACTGGGTTTCATTGGTGGATCAAAGCGAGCGACTCTAGTCTCCGCAGAAAGTGCGACGTTTTGCTTTTCGGCAGCAGCACGAAGTGCGGCGATTTTCTCTGCAGATAAGGCAGTAGTTGCTTTGCCACGAAATGAAGCAGCAACACAGATCTCTGCACCCAGTTCGCGCAAGACAACCTTAGAATTAATTGGCAGAGGCATATCGGCAAGCGTGCTTCCTGCTGGCATCACAAATGAGACAAACCATTCATCCTCAGTGAGATTGTCGAATTTTTTCGCAGTAATCACAGGGGCAGTCATAGCTATTGCCTGCTCGGCATTATTGCCTTTAGAGATGTAACTAAAGAGTGAACGAAAAGCTGAACTTCCAGCATCGGAGTAATTAGCAGAACTTTTGACTTCGGCAATTACACACGGCTTATATTCACGGATTTCAAAGCCTGGATAGGTTTTTAATACCGTGAACTCTTGCCTCTTAGTCATAAAAATTATTGAGCAGTTGGAGCTTCAGCAAGATCTTCAGGTGAGTCAGGCATTGCAGACTTAGCAGCACCCTTAAATGTGAAGACAGCTTCTGTGTCCACGCCCTCAACATCAACAACGATGATTTCGCCGGCCTTGAGTTCACCGAACAAGATGCGCTCTGAAAGAGCATCTTCGATTTCACGTTGAATTGTGCGACGAAGTGGACGTGCACCTAGAAGTGGGTCATAACCGCGGGCAGCAAGAAGGCTCTTAGCTGCTGGAGTTAATTCAATTCCCATATCTTTTGCTTGCAGACGATCATCTAGGTTCTTGATCATCAAATCAACGATTTGAATAATCTGATCCTTGGTCAACTGGTGGAAGACGATGACGTCATCAATACGGTTGAGGAACTCAGGGCGGAAGTGAGTCTTAAGTTCATCACTCACCTTGCCCTTCATGCGCTCATAGTTTGTTTGATCATCATCGCTATTAGCAAAACCAAGGCCCAAGCTCTTTGAAATATCGCGTGTTCCAAGGTTTGTAGTCATGATGATGACAGTGTTTTTGAAGTCAACAGTGCGTCCTTGTGCATCAGTGAGACGACCATCTTCAAGAACCTGAAGAAGTGAGTTAAAGATATCTGGGTGTGCTTTTTCGATTTCATCGAAAAGAACAACTGAGAATGGGCGACGGCGAACCTTTTCAGTTAACTGTCCACCTTCGTCATATCCAACATATCCTGGAGGTGCACCAAACAAACGAGATGCGGTGTGACGCTCGGAGTATTCAGACATATCTAGTTGAATGAGCGCATCTTGATCACCAAATAAGAATGATGCAAGTGTGCGAGAAAGTTCAGTCTTACCAACACCTGAAGGACCAGCGAAGATAAATGATCCACCTGGACGGCGTGGATCTTTTAGACCTGCGCGTGTGCGACGGATTGCTTGTGACAAAGCCTTAATTGCTTGATCTTGTCCAATAACACGGTTGTGTAGTTCATCTTCCATACGAAGAAGGCGTGCAGTTTCTTCCTCTGTAAGTTTAAAGACAGGGATTCCTGTTGAGATTGAAAGTACCTGGGCAATGAGTTCTTCATCAACTTCAGTGACCTTATCTAGATCAGTTGCTTTCCAATTCTTTTCAGCTTCATGCTTTTCAGCAATCAGGTTCTTTTCCTTATCGCGAAGTGATGCAGCCATTTCAAAATCTTGACCATCAATTGCAGATTCTTTTTCCTTACGGGCATCTGCGATTTTGTCATCAAATGCGCGAAGTTCTGCAGGGGCAGTCATGCGCTTGATACGAAGGCGTGAGCCTGCTTCATCGATTAAATCGATTGCCTTATCTGGCAAGAAGCGATCTGAAACATAACGATCAGCAAGGTTTGCTGCCGCTGCTAATGCACCATCTGTAATGGAAACACGGTGGTGAGTTTCGTAGCGATCGCGAAGACCCTTCAAGATTTCAATTGTGTGAGCAACTGATGGCTCTTTAACTTGAATTGGTTGGAAGCGGCGCTCAAGGGCTGCATCCTTTTCAACATGCTTGCGATACTCATCAAGAGTTGTTGCACCGATTGTCTGTAGTTCACCGCGAGCAAGCATTGGCTTCAAGATGCTGGCAGCATCAATTGCACCTTCTGCAGCTCCTGCGCCGACAAGTGTGTGGATTTCATCGATGAAAAGAATGATGTCACCGCGAGTTTTAATCTCTTTTAATACCTTCTTCAAGCGCTCTTCGAAATCTCCACGGTAGCGACTACCTGCAACAAGTGCACCCAAATCAAGTGAGTAGAGCTGCTTATCTTTCAAAGTTTCAGGAACATCGTTCTTGAAGATAGCTTGTGCAAGACCTTCAACAACTGCTGTCTTACCAACACCTGGTTCACCGATAAGAACTGGGTTGTTCTTTGTGCGACGTGAAAGAACCTGCATAACGCGTTCGATTTCATTTTCGCGACCAATAACTGGATCAAGCTTTCCTTCGCGGGCCGCTTGTGTGAGGTTTCGACCAAACTGATCAAGTACTAATGAGGTTGATGGAACGCCTTCTGCAGGTCCACCAGTTTGCACAGCTTCTTTTCCTTGGTAACCAGAAAGAAGTTGAATAACTTGTTGGCGAACACGATTGAGATCTGCGCCAAGCTTTACAAGAACTTGTGCAGCAACACCTTCTCCTTCACGAATTAAACCTAAAAGAATGTGCTCTGTACCAATGTAGTTATGACCTAACTGCAACGCTTCGCGAAGTGAAAGTTCTAGAACTTTTTTCGCGCGCGGGGTAAATGGAATGTGACCACTTGGTGCTTGTTGACCTTGTCCAATAATTTCTTCAACTTGTGCGCGCACGCCTTCAAGTGAGATGCCTAAAGATTCAAGACCTTTAGCCGCAACGCCTTCACCTTCGTGGATGAGTCCAAGAAGGATGTGCTCAGTGCCGATGTAGTTGTGATTGAGCATGCGTGCTTCTTCTTGGGCCAGCACAACAACACGGCGGGCTCTGTCGGTAAAGCGCTCAAACATGGGCGGTGCTCCTTTGGGTCGATCTTTCGTTAAGCCTAATACCTACGGGGCCACGCTCGCGAGGTGGATTGCATCTGGGTTTTACGACCCCAAATATGGCGGTGTTATACCCGAATATGGACTAAATCTAGGTGCCTAGAGCTTCTTGAGCATTCGGGTATTTCCCAGGGTATTGGGCTTTACCGACTCAAGATCAAGGAACTCAGCCACACCGGCATCGTATGAGCGCAGGAGTTCCTTATAGATCTCTGGTTCAACTGGTGTTCCCTCAATAACTTCAAAACCGTGACGTCCAAAGAACTCAGTTTCAAAAGTTAAACAAAAAATTCGCTCAATTCCAAAGTTTTTTGCACGAGCGATAATTGATTCAAGGATTTGGTGGCCAACACCTTTGCCACGAAGATTTTCTGAGACGGCAACTGTGCGAACCTCTGCCAGGTCTTCCCACAAAATGTGTAGTGCGCCGCAACCAACTACTTCATTACCCTCAACAGCCACAGTAAATTCTTGGACGCTTTCATACAAAGTTACAGTTTCTTTTGTAAGAAGACGACCTTGTGGTGCATACGAGTCAATTAAATGACGAATGCCTTTAATGTCACTGGTGCGTGCTGGACGGATCTCCATCGATTAATCAATTTCTGGTTTAACAAGTGGGAACAAAATTGTTTCGCGAATTCCAAGACCAGTAAGTGCCATGAGCAAACGATCAACACCCATTCCCATTCCACCAGTTGGAGGCATTGCAAACTCCATTGCGCGCAAGAAATCTTCATCCACTTGCATTGCTTCGAGATCACCCTTTGAACCAAGTGTTGCTTGTTCAACTAAACGATCACGCTGAACAACAGGATCAATTAATTCTGAATAACCTGTTGCAAGTTCAAAGCCATCAATATATAAATCCCACTTTTCTGCAACACCAGGTAGATCGCGGTGTGCGCGAACAAGTGGTGATGTATCAACTGGGAAACCCATAACAAAAGTTGGTTCAATTAATTCGTGGCGTGCAACGTGCTCGAAGATCTCTTCAGCAAGCTTTCCTGTGATCCACTTAGGATCAATCTTCATGCCCAGCTTTTCAGCAATCTTCTTCAATTCTGCAATAGGGGTAAGGGCTGTAACG
>JBDLTD010000080.1:0-5167 GCA_039799185.1 Actinomycetota bacterium
ACATCACGCATTGATTGTGTCCAGAATTCACTGTGTCCACCCAGCACAATTGAGGCAGAATTAATTTCAGCAGCTTTATCTAAATCAACATCTGTTAAATAATTAATGTCCAAACCTAGTTGTTCCATTAACTGAACAAGGGGTTGCTCCATATATCTAAACTGTCCAGCGCCATCACCGTCATAGGGACGATCAAGTGAAACAGATGTTGCCCTTGTTTCTCTTTTCCCATCAACACCTTTGTAGAGTGATTCTCCGCCCCACTGGTTATATGCCTGCCACGTTAAGACCGATGAAATAAAAGTTACATGGCTGCTTACTTGCCCTGTAATCACAAGTGGGACAAAAGTGGATCGATAGCCCGGCGATTTTAATTTAACCAAGTATTGACCTGGAGGTGTGGATTGTGTGGCAGTAATTTTCGTTGCAGAGTTAATGGTTTTAATTAGGCGAGCGCCAGCTCCTTTGTAGTAGCCAATTCGGTAAAGGGAAACATCTGCCGACTTTGTCCCAACGATTTTTAGAGTTGCACTCTGCCCACAGCCAATGCTTGTCTGATCAAAATATCCTTCAACTCTTTTGGCTTCTTTGCGCCGCGAGAAATCTGCGCTAAAGCGCATCACGACATCTGAGTCCCAGTTTTTCTCTCCAGCTTTTGCATTCTCAGCTTTAACCCAACCGGCTTGCCACGTGCATTCTTGGGCCGGGGCAGCCACTGGTGCCATAAGCCCCAGAACAAGGGCACAGACCAGCGTTAACCTCATCTGCCAACCTTAAACTCGTTTCAAATGGACAGCCTCCCAAGCGTGACTTACGCTTTCTACTTGCAAATCATTCGCATCTAGGAGGCCCTGAGTGAACGTCGTAGTTAAGCCGGTTGAGCGCACCCCGCTTGCCCAGATGCTCACACGCGATGAATGGCGCCGAATGGCTGCCATGTTTGGGTTCATTCTTTTCCTTCACGTATCTGGCGCCCTATTAATGTGGCAAGCAACTTCTGGAAGATACGAGTTAAGCGATGGAACTCTTTTTGGTTGGGGAACTGCCGCCCTTGCATACACATTAGGCATGCGCCATGCATTCGACGCTGATCACATTAGTGCCATTGATAACACAACTCGTAAGTTGATGTCGGAAGGCAAGCGTCCGCTAGCTGTGGGTTTCTTCTTCTCGTTAGGTCACTCATCTGTTGTTGCCGTTCTTGCACTCCTGCTCAACTTTGGAATTAAAGCTCTAGGTTCACAATTAAAAGATGAAAACTCTCAACTCCATCATTACACCGGCCTTATTGGTCTGACTGTAAGTGGAACATTCCTGATGCTTATTGCAATACTTAATCTCGTTATTTTGGTTTCTATTGTTGGTGTTTTTATTCAAATGCGTAAAGGCACATACAACGAAGAAGAATTAGAAAAACACTTAAACTCCCGCGGTTTACTAATGCGCTTCTTTGGTCCAATAGCCCGACGCATCGATGCATCGTGGAAGATGTATCCACTAGGCATTCTCTTTGGTTTAGGTTTTGATACTGCAACTGAAGTTGGTTTACTAGTTCTGGCTGGAACTTCAGTTATTGCAGGACTTCCGTGGTGGGCAATTCTTTCGCTGCCTTTGTTCTTTGCCGCTGGTATGAGCTTGCTTGACACAATCGATGGTTCTTTCATGAACTTTGCTTATGGCTGGGCGTTTTCAAAGCCAGTGCGCAAGGTTTATTACAACATCATTATTACTGGACTCTCCGTAGGGGTTGCATTATTTGTTGGTGGATTAGAACTCTGCCAAGTCTTTGCCCAACAGTTAAACCTCACTGGAGGGTTCTGGGATTACGCACTGGCCTTTAATTTAAACAGTGCTGGGTACTTCATTGTGGCCGCTTTTGCTGTGGTCTGGACCGTGGCTTTGCTGCTGTGGAAATACGGCAAAATCGAAGAGCGTTGGCATAACAAAGCACATGCTGCTCAATTAGCACGTGGTGAACAAAGTAATCACACAGCAGCTGGAATTGATTTAGGTCCGATTACTGATGGATTTAAGATCGATTAAAGATCTTAATGCGCTGTTGACCAATAGCTGCGCCTAGTAAAACAATTAGCGCACCAACCGGTTCATTCCAAACAACAGATTCGCCCAGAAAGATAATTCCTACGATTACTGCAACCACTGGCGTCACATATGTAACCGTGCTGGCAATTGCACTTCCCGCCGCTTCCATGATCTTAAAATTCCAAATATATGCAAAGCCACTACCAAAGACTCCTAGTGCAATCATTGCAAGAACTGGACCTGGTCGATATTCATCTTTTGCAATTCCATCAATGAGATAGAAGGGCAATAGCGTAAGAGCACCAGCTGAAACTTGCCCCGCGGCAATTGCTTCTGGCTTTAATTTGTGTGGCAAAACATATTTGCGTGAATATGGAAATGAAACTCCATAGCAAGTAACTGCAAAAAGAAGTGCTGCGACTGCAATGACAGGATTGGCACCTAATCCTTGCCAAGCACCAAGAACAGTAAGAACTCCGAGAAAACCAAGTAGCAGTCCAACAACCTGATAGTTCTTAGGCTTTTCTTCTCTAAAAGCAATCATGATTGCCAGCAATGTCATTAACGGTGTTACGGCATTGATAATTCCAGCCAAAATAGATGTGACTTTTGTTTCAGCAAAAGCAAAGAGGAATCCTGGAATTACATTTAAAAGCAAAGACACAACCCATAAGTGCAGCCACAGCTTTTTATCTTTAGGAAGCTCGATACCTTTATAACGTGCCCAGAAAACTAAAGTGAGTGCCCCTAGGGAAACACGTCCAAAAGCCACGCCAATAGGGGTTAGAAACTCCAAACCCATCTTGATGAAGATAAAGGAACAGCCCCAGACAACGCCTAAGGCGATGTAGAGGCTGATCCAGTTAGAGCTGTTTTTATGGGTAGCTGAGTGAGAATGCACCTAGCAATGATGACACAACCATCCAGATCCACCATATTCTGACAATATCGACGTGCCAGAAATTCTCAACATAGAGACCAAGGCGCGCACGATTCCAGTTTCCAAGGGAAATGAATACGGTCAGAAGTATGTGCACCATGTTCATAATTGCAAACATATAGAAGCATGAAACATATGCACCATCTGAGAATGTAAATGGCGCTGATGCAATCGTGTTGTACTGATAGACCATTGCAATTACTGATGCAACGAGAGCTACCAATGAACCTAACTTCAACTGTGTCTGATTTTGTGATCGCGCACCTTTTAAGCCGTACATGTGCGCTAGCAAACCAAGTGCAACAATTACTGTGACTGTCCATCCTGGACCAGAAGATAAAGGCTCAATAGCACCGCGCTCTTCAGTTGCAGCTGGAAGCCACATGTTATTGACGTTTTGACCTCGTAAGTAGAAGTAAACGAAGACCATACTGAGAGCAAATGCAATATCTGCGACCAGCAATAAAATCACGCCAAGGCGATTACGACTTCCAACTACATCTGGGTGTTCGTGGTGTGCATGTGTCTCTACGCTCATGACTTTGCCTTTCCGTAACCGTATGCATCCGATGTAACTACTGGAAGAACATCAAAGTTCTCAAGAGGAATTGGATAGTCAACCGTCCATTCCAATGTCTTTGCTTGCCAAGGATTCTTAGGTGCCTTAACACCATTGCGTGCAGATGAAATCACGCCATGAAGCAGAACTAACATTCCGATCATGATTGTGTAAGCACCGATAGTTGTTACCAAGTTGGCTGTATTAAATGTTGGTGCATATGACTCAACGCGTCGTGGTTGACCAGCAAGACCAACCATAAACATGCCGATGAAGGCGACATTGAAGCCGATCTGAACCATCCAGAAGGCAATCCAGCTAAGGGTTTTATCAAACATGCGACCTGTCATCTTAGGGAACCAGTAAACAAGTGATGCTAGAGCGCCAGTTAAACCAGCACCCATTAATGTGTAGTGGAAGTGCGCGGTCACATACATAGAACCATGTAAGAACGCATCAGCTGGAACATCTGAAAGATAAATTCCAGTGACTCCACCAATCATAAAGTTCCATAGCAGCGCCATGATTGACATGAGTGGCATGGTCATCCATATGCGGCCACGCCAAAGTGTTCCGACTAATACTAAGAACAACATTCCTGTTGGAATGGAAATTAACTCTGTCGTTAACATAAATGGTGCGTTTAGTAATGGAGCCCATCCTGAGATATACATATGGTGAGCCCATACCAATACTGATAGCCCTGAAATTCCAGCTATACCTAGAACTGCAACATTAAAACTAAAGAGTGGTCGTCGTGTAAACACCGGCGCCATTTCCATTAATGCTGCGATTGCAGGAATCAAAATTACATAAACTTCTGGGTGACCCATAATCCAGAACAAGTTCTCATACAACCATCCACTGCCACCACCTGCGGTGTTATAGAAAGAAGTATCCAAAGCTCGGTCAAATGCTGAGAGAACTTGTGACAAGAAAAAGACTGGGAATGCCGGTAATGCAAGTGCAACTGAAGCAACTACACCGTAGATAAAGATTGGTGTGCGATTCCAGGTCATGCCCTTTGCACGCATCTTTACAACGGTAGTTGTGATGTTTGCACCAGCAACCATTGTTGAAAGCGCGAAGATACAGATGTACATGATGTAACCATCCATACCCAAAGGCGCTTGACCGGCTAGTGGGTTATATGCAGACCAACCAGTTGTAATTCCACCAATAAATTGACCCCAGATAAGTGGTACCGCCGCCGCAACAATGAGCCAGAAGCTCAATGCATTTAAACGAGGGAAAGCCATATCTCTGGCCCCAATCATGATCGGCATGATGAAGTTACCGAATGGACCTGTAACCATGATGATCGTTCCTACAATCATCAAAATTCCATGTGTTCCTACGACTGAGTTATATGCCTGAGCATGTAACCAACCGCCTTCAGGTGTTCCAAGGTTTGTACGAATGAGCATTGCTAATCCGCCGCCTAAGAAGAAAATTAAGATTGTGATGAAGAGATACTGAATACCAACAACTTTGTGATCTGTTGTGTATCGAAAATATCTCTTTGGGCCCATATTTTCTCCGGCCAAAAACATATTCTCAGAATGAGATAAGTCTTTGCCCATCAACCAACGGAATGGTCCAACGAGTGCACCAATACCAGTCAT
>JBDLTD010000081.1:0-5117 GCA_039799185.1 Actinomycetota bacterium
TGCCCATAGCGGCGCCGTCTTGGAGTGTAATGACGGATCGACATGGCTTAAGTCTGCCCTATTTGCCTACTTAACTATTAATCGAACCGCGAATATCTTTGAGCGCAAAGCGTGCAAAGAGCTCTTCTGAATACCATTTATAGGTACTTGTGTCTGCAATCGCCTTTTGGTGGGCTGCACCCTTATATGCAAAGTTCTTTATTGCATCCCCTGACTCCCATAATGAAAAAGTGCCCTGCAAACCGATAGGAGCTTCACCAATTCCAATGGCAGAGATTAATCCAGGAGCTGATTTCAAAGACATTGTCACAGGTGGCACAGAGCTCCAAAAGCGAAAGTTTTGATGCCACTTAATGCGCGCTCGTGTTATTGCCACAACAGGGCCAGTCCAATCCTTTGCAGTTGCAATAAATGGTTCTTGTTTTGCCCATTGACCATGGGAGGAGATTGGTTCGAGAACTGCGCGAAATTCACTCACACTGTTTTTGCGCCATTGCTTGACAACAAAAGATTGATCAAAAGTATCAATATCTTGGACCTGTGCAATTAAACCCCAGCGAAGAGAGTTGGCATCGGCTGGTGTGAAAGTCTCACCTTTGCCAGTGCCTAAGGATTTAAAGAATCCCACGTTTTTCGATGAACGCAAAACAAAGCGATCCATACCCATTGCAGCTAGGGCAAATGGAATACGGCTAGGAGTTATTGTCCAGAAGTATGCGATGATCATTTAGAACCAGCGAATCATTCCAATAATGCCAGCTGCTGCATAGAAGAACTGCAGGAAGAGAATTCCTTTGTGCTTTCCTAAGTATGCCCAGATTCCAATCAGGGCAGAGGATGTTAGAAGCAAGGTGAAGCCAATGAACTCAGCTCCAATATTTGCAGCAACTAGGAGTGAATAAACAATGGCAGTTGCAACACCTAGCCACTCAAAGATCCTTGCCTTAGTGACATTGCTATTTTTGTTCAATTAGATCCCACTTGTTTCCATACTTGTCCTTAAAGACCACAACCTGACCGTATTCCTCTTGGCGAGGAGTTTCAATGAACTCAATACCTTTAGATTTATAACCCTCGTAAGTTTCATTAAAGTTAGTTGTATACATAAAGAATCCAACTCGACCACCGGTTGAATTACCTATCGCTGCCACCTGCGCCTCATTGGCAGCCTTTGCTAGCAAAATTCGAGCACCTTGTGAGCTAGGTGCAACTACTACCCAGCGCTTTTCAGGCGACAGAGCCGTGTCTTCGATAAGAGTAAAGGCAAGGTCATTTACATAGTGAGAAATGGCAGAGTCATAATCATCTACAACGATGGCAATCATGCCTAATGTGTTCATCATTAATCGCCAACAACCATTGGCGTTGCACCAGTTACTCGCGCTAGCTCTTCAAAAGATGTTGGATAAACAGAGTGCGGGTGCCCGGCTGCAGCCCAGGCAACGGCGTAGTCATTGAGTGCTTGATCAATCAAAATGATTTCTGGCTTGTTCACCCAACCAACAGGGGAGACGCCACCGATGGAAAAGCCTGAAGCGCTTTTAACAAAATCAGCATCTGCGCGGTGAAGTTTTTCGATTCCTAAGTTTTTAGCCACTAGTTCTGTGTCCACACGATGGCGTCCGCTTGTAATAACTAAAAGCGGATTACCGCTAGGTAGTTTAAAAACAATGGAGGATGCAACTTGGCCTACTTCAATTCCTAAAGCATTGGCAGCATCGAGTGCGGTGCGAGCAGAGTCGGAGAGAATCGTTACTTCACCAGAACATCCCAGCTCTTTGAGCAGGGCAGTTACGCGGATAACTGAAGGGTTGTTAAGAACTTCTTCCACTATCTATGCAACACGGCTTTCTAACTTGAGCGCTGACATAAAGGCATCAACTACCTCTTGCTTACTCCATGGCTTTGGAGCCTGTGTAATAAAGAAGTCTTTAAGTGCGATTTCAGCTAATTCATCGATGTCACCTTCAACAAAACCAAGGGATGAAAGCACTGGGAACTCAAGCTGGGCCAGAATCTTTCTCACAGCGTTAACGCAACGAGAGCCATCCTTAGTGCCATCTTGTGGCACGCCCATCGCATCTGCAACGCGCTCCATCTTTTCAGGAACGATCTTTGCTTCGCGGGTCAGTGTTTCAACTAGAACTAAACCAATAGTTAAACCGTGTGGAACATGCTTTAAGCCACCGATTGCTTGGCCAAGTGAGTGTTCTGCTGTGCAGTCAGAGATATTCATTGTTAGACCAGCCATCATGCTGCCCGATGCCATACCAGCACGAGCAACTTTGTCATTGCCATCTTTAAAGGCTGCAACTAGAGCGGGAGTCATCATGCGCACTGCTTCATAACCAATGGCATCTCCAATAGGAGTTGAGCACTTAGCAATGATTCCTGCGATTGCTTGAGCCAGAGCATCGATACCTGTGTTTGCTGTCATTGACGGTGGCATTGAATATGTGAGAACTGGATCAACGAGTGCAACTTGTGCACGAAGGTTTCCATTTGCAATACCTGCTTTGCGACCAGCCTCTGGATCAGAGATAACAGAACCACCAGATACTTCAGAGCCAGTTCCAGCAGATGTTGGCAGAGCAACGAGTGGAAGTGTGGGTGCTGGATAAACAGGTGGCTTTGATTGGAATTCACCGAATGTGCAGTTGAGTTGGGCGCACAGACGCGCAGCTTTAGCAGTATCAATAACTGAGCCACCACCGAGTGCAACAACAACATCAGAGCCTGCAGCTTTTAGAGCTGCAATTGAATCATCAACCATTTGAATAGTTGGTTCACCTGCAGGCTTTTCAAAAACAGTAACGGTGATGCCAGAAGCTGCCTTCATCTGATTGATGAGCTTTGCTGCCGCTGGATTGAACTTCTCAATATCCTTATCAACCATCAAAAAGACTTTGCTTGCACCAAGTTCTGCAACAACTGCTGGCAACGTCTCAGCAACGCCTTCTCCAAAGCGGACCTTGACTGGAAGGTGATTATTAAATGCGCTGATGTTGTCCACGGAGTACTCCTTGTTGAGTTGGTATGGGTTTGATTCTATATCGCTGAAGGCTTTTTAGAGTAGTGGGCCAAGATCATATGCAGCGCAATGCCTATGGCCATTCCCCAAATTAAATCAATTGCAACGGTGCTAATTGCAGTCACAATTAATGTGGCAGCCTCTGACTTTGTCGTGCGCAGTGACTCCATGATGGATGCGGGATTAAGGATTCGATAGCTAGTGCCTAGCAATAAGCCTGCAATAACTGCCGTTGGGATTTGGCTAACAAGTGGGGCAGCAACCAGTGCAATAAAGAGAAGTACGAGTGCGTGAAAAACAGAGGCCATTCTTGATTTGGCGTGAGATCTCACATTCACACTTGTTCGAGCGATAGCACCCGTAGCTGGCATTCCACCAAAAAGAGAAGCGGCAAGTGTTGCTAAGCCTTGGCCAAAGAGCTCGCGGTTAGGTTCAAAGTGAGCATTGTCGTGGGCAAGGCCATCGGCTACGCGTGCTGAGAGTAAAGATTCAACTGCTGCAAGGAGTGCAATCCACAGAGCCGGGATAAGCAGCGCCGTTAAATTATCAAAGATGGGTTTTTGATAGCTGCCAAGTGCACGGGGGATGTTTCCAATTGTTGCAACATCGATAGAAAAAGCTTTGACCAGCAGGGTTACCAAAAGCAGTGCAATAAAACTGGCGGGGATATGTAGTTTCCACTGTAAGCGATGGACAAGTTGCGGCCATGCAAATTTGATAAGCAATGTAATGAGAACGACTAGAAGGGAGGAATAGTTAAGGCCGGCATCAAGTGCATCTTTGATGGTGTTCCAAGCAACGATGTAGCTTTTTTCTCCTTCTCCCTTTGCAATGCCAAGAGCTAAGGGAATTTGCTGCAAGGAGATAATGAATGCAATGCCAACTGTGAAACCTTCAACCACAGTCCATGGCACACGATTTATTACTGCGCCTAACTTGAACACCGCCATCGCAATAACCATCACACCTGCCATAAGACCAAGAGCAGGGATTGCACCGACTCCATAGTTATGAATAACTGGAATCAAAATAACTGTCATGGCTCCTGTTGGGCCACTGACTTGATATTTAGAGCCACCAAAGATTGCAGCTAAAAAGCCCGCAATTATCGCTGTTGTTAAACCAGCAGCAGCTGACATCCCTGAGGTGATTCCAAATCCGATAGCTAGCGGAAGGGCAACAATGGCAACAGTTAATCCGGCGATCAGATCTGTCAGCAAATCTTTGCGCTTGGTTGAGAACTCACTTCGATGTGGCCAGAAGGAGAAGAACATATGGCAGTGTAAGCAGACTATTGGTGCATTGTCAGTTACCGTTATCACCTTATGAGTACTGATTTATTAGCCATTGCATCTCGAGCGCGCAAAGGGCTGTTGGCAACCTTTTTCTTTATGGGTGTTGTCTCCATGGCCTGGGTTGCTCGCATCCCTGAGATTCGTGATGCCAACGGTTTAAATAACGGGCAGCTGGGTTTAATTCTTATTTCTAGTACTGCCGGAGCAATCCTTGGTGCACAGTTAGCCGGACGTTTAGTTCATTCCTATGGCACCAAAGCAGTCATTCGTGTTGCAATCATCATCATGCCTATTGGTTTAATTTTGATGGGTTTTTCAACCTCGCCAATTACTTTAATTTTTGGTCTATTCATCATGGGCCTTGGATATTCCAGCATGGATATCGCATCTAATACCCAAGCTGTTGTCATTGAAAAACTCTTGGGGCGCAGAGTGATGTCTTCATTTCATGCGCTCTGGTCATCAGGTGCTTTTGCAACAACTGTTTTAGGTGGATCAATTGCTAAGCATGTCTCACCTCGCGATAACTTAGTTGGGGTCGGCATTGTCTGCTTCTTCTTATTTATTCCTGCTGTGCGCATGCTGCTTTCTGCAGATCTTGATGAACACAGTGGTGGAGAAGAAGAGACCGAAGCCAAGATTCCTTTCTTTGGAAAATCAGTTCTTCCCTTGTGGGGGATGGGAATTGGTTTACTAGGCGGGCTTATCGCTGAAGGTGCTGCCAGTGATTGGGGCGCAATCTTGCTGCGCGATGACATGGGCTTTGGAATAGGTGTGAACGCATCGGCTTT
>JBDLTD010000082.1:0-5111 GCA_039799185.1 Actinomycetota bacterium
AGCTCCATACGATCATCTTCACCTGTAACACTGTTAACAAGTGCTTTACCTTGGTAGGTCTCAAGACCTGCCTGCAGGGCCTCGATAACTGATGAGTCGATACAAACAGGTAGATCTGTAAGTGATTGAACCAAATTAATTGCTTTTCTCAGCAGTTCTGGTTCATCTGTTAGTGGAACACCCATATTCACATCTAATACATCAGCCCCACCAGCTACTTGTGCTGCCACATCTTTTTCAATAGCAGAGAGATCACCAGCACGAAGTTGTTCTTGAAACTTCTTGCGTCCTGTTGGATTAATGCGCTCACCAATAATACAAAATGGCTGGTCATGGCCAATCGTTACGGTTTTGCCAGGTGAGGTCAGGATCGTGTGCATAGGGGCTCCTAGTTAGTTTCTTGGTTTCTGTCCGAGGTCGTACATAAAGCGGTCTAACGAATCATCATGTCTAAAATCTGTGACGTGTAAACCTCGCACTGACGGCAAAGTCATTGCATGCTTTGCTAGCTCCACAGTCAACTTGTATGCCTCTTCTGCTTGATCTGCAGCAGAGGAAACGCGATTGATTGTGTCCTGTGGAATATCAATTCCAGGCACTTTGTCATGCATAAATGACATTGGCTTGGCACTTTTTACCAACACGATAGTTGGAATCAACTTTAAATCTGGGGCTATCTTGGCTACGCCAGCGCAGAACTTTTCAAGGCGTTCTGGGTGATAACAAATCTGAAGTTGCAGATACTTTGCACCAGCGCGGTATTTCTTAAGTGCGCGTTCAATTCGATAATCAAATGGGGGAGCCGCTGGGTTTTCAACTGCGCTGATATAGAAATCTGGGGCAGGATCGATTTTGCGACCTGAAAGGTATTTGCCAGTAGTGATAATTCGGGCGATATTGATTGCTTGAGTGCTATCGATATCAAAGACTCTACGTGTTTCAGGCTCATCACCGGCAGTAACGTCATCACCTGTTAAAAGTGAGATGTTATCAATGCCATGTAGCGCTGCGCCCATCATGTCGGCTTGAATAGCTAAACGATTCTTATCTCGGCAGACAATCTGCATGATCGGTTCAATTCCATGCATTTTCATGGCAATTGCAGAGGCGGTATTAGAAGCGTGGGCATGTGCTGCTGGGTTATCTGTTGCATTCACGCCAACAAACCACGGTGCTAAACGGGCAGCGTTCTTTTCAACTTTGGCCATTCCGCCACCATCAAGTGATGGGAATTCTGCAGTGAAAACAACTTCGTTAGTGTTTTCTAACTTCTCACGCATCTGTGACATTAGTGACCACTATCTGTCGTTGACCAGCCAGCAGGTGTTTGCTGATCGCGCTTTGTAACCAAGTTAATCCACGAAGAAGATCCTTGAAGGCGCATATCTACTGGAGGACGAAGTTCGTTGAAGTGGTCTTTCCATACTGTTGGCAAAGGCAAAAAGACTTTGCGGTCATATGCCTTAAGCCACACACATTGCATATCTGGAATAACTTCACAATTACCGTTTTCGCGCACACCACCACATGGTCCATTGCGAAGAGTCTTTGGACATGTCATTGGACATGTCATACCTGTTGAGTGCAGGACACATTGCCCACACATGCGACAGTCCCATACGGGTTTCTTTATGACATGCTCAACAAAAGGTAAAAGTTTCTTTAACATATTAGAACCTTATGCAGAAACCGAAGCGCGTTTTTTAGCAATCAGATCCTTAGCAATACGCACTGCTGTTGATGCATCTGCTGCAAAGCCATCGGCTCCGACAACATCGGCATATTCCTGAGTAACCGGTGCGCCACCAACCATGATGATTACTTGGTCACGTAGACCAGCTTTTGTAATTTCATGGATGTTGACCTTAAACATTGGCATTGTCGTTGTTAAGAACGCTGACATACCAACGATGTCTGGCTTGTGCTCAATAATTGCTGCAACGAACTTCTCTGGTGGCACTTGCACACCAAGATCAATCACTTCAAAGCCTGCACCTTCGAGCATGATATTTACAAGGTTCTTGCCGATATCGTGCACATCGCCCTTTACTGTGCCCATCAAGAATGTTCCAACAGTCTCAGCACCAGTCTCAGCTAGCAATGGGCGCAGCACGTTAAGTGCTCCTGACATTGCCTTACCTGAAATAAGCATCTCTGGAACGAAGAAATCTCCGCGCTCAAAACGTGCACCAACTTCTTCCAATGCTGGAATCAGCGCATCAAAGAGAATGGCGCCAGGCGTCATTCCATCTGCAATGCCTTGGTTGGTCAGTTCGAGAACTGCTGGAGCATTTCCGACAAGGGTTTCGTCAAAGAGAGCTTTGATAATCTCGTCATGTGTCATGCCGCACCTATCTTTCCATCGTGGTTTGCTTGAAGTGTTGCGATCTCACCAATGATCATGTCACCGATCTTGATTAAATCTTTCTGAGTCAATCGCGTTGATGGACCAGAAACTGAAATTGCACCAACTACGCGACCATCGTGCTCGCGGATAGGTGCTGCTACTGCGACCAATCCCTCTTCTAACTCATCAATTATGAGGGCGTAACCTTTTTTGCGCACTATTTCTAACTCTTCCAAGAGCTTTGTGCGAGAAGTGATTGTCTTTGCTGTGCGCTTTTCTAAGCGACCTGCTGGAATAGCAACGGCAGCGTAGGCAAGTAAAACTTTGCCAAGTGCTGATGCGTGATAGGGGACTGACTTTCCAATCCAGTTGGTTGCAGATAAGAGGTATTGACCATCAACTTGATCGATTAACTTAAGGTCACCATTTCCGGCAACTGCCAGGTTAGCTGTTTCGCCAGTTCTAGTAGCTAGAACCTCCAAGATTGAGTGCATGCGTGCAACAAGAATTGAGTCGTGATTTTGTCCACGTGCAAATTGTGTGAGAACAGAACCAGCGATATAGGCACCGTTGCGATCGCGAAGTAATAATCCTTGGCGCTCAAGTGCACTCAAGATTCGAGATGTTGTGCTCTTTGGTAATCCATAAATGCGAGCAAGTTCAGTAAGAAGTGGAGGAGTATTTGATTCCAAAATGTGAATCAAAAGTGAAGATGCGCGATCAATTGCTTGCGTGCCGCTATGAAGTTCGGCCATCTCACACCTCCTTCGAAGGTTCCACTATATGGAACCATAGTTCCATAACTTAAGAGTATTCTCGTGCGTGTTCGGGGTCAATAGCGCCACGGTGCTATTAATATCGAACTACTACTACAGGTGAGGAATTAACCGTGAGCTTTATTAACAAGATGCCCCGCTATGAAATCCTGAGCGAAGAATCGATGGCAACCCTCACTCTTGGTTGGAAGCGCATCGTTTCAGAAATCGGTATCGAGTTCATGAGTCCATGGGCAATCGATCTTCTGCGCGAAAACGGTCAAACTGTAGAAGGCGATAACGTTAAATTCGATCCTGAGTGGATCTTGAAGCAAGTTGCCAAGGCTCCAAGTCAATTTAACTTGCAAGCACGCAATCCAAAGAACAATGTTCAAATCGGTGGAGACTCAATGGTCTTCGGTGGTGTGTATGGCCCACCATTTGTTCGTGAAGGCGATGTTCGCCGCGATGCGACTTTTAAGGATTATGAGAATTTTTGTAAGTTAGCTCAAAGCTATGACGCCCTGGATAGCGTTGGCGGCGTTGTGTGTGAGCCGAACGACTTATCTCTAGATTCACGCCACTTAGATATGGCATATGCAGCGGCAACTCTGACCGATAAGTTCTTTATGGGTAACGTGGTAACTGCTGAGAATGCAAAAGATGTAATTGCAATGTCTGAAATTATCTTCGGTGGCCGCAAATCAATTGAAGATACTCCAGCACTAATCTCTCTCATCAACTGCAACTCACCACTTCGCTGGGATGATCGCATGCTTGATTCATTGCGCGAATACGTTCTTGCAGGACAGCCAGTTGTGGTCACACCATTCCTTTTGATGGGTGCCATGAGTCCAGTAACAATTCCAGCAACACTTGCTCAGCAAATCGCTGAAGCACTAACCGGTATTGCACTTGCTCAAGCTCTCAACCCTGGGTGCCCAATTGTCTTTGGTTCATTCCTTTCCAACATTGATATGCAATCAGGATCACCTCAATTCGGTACCCCTGAGTCAGGTATTGGCCTGCTTTGCACTGGCCAAATCGCACGTAGTTTTAACCTTCCTTTCCGTGGCGGCGGTGGCTTGAACTCATCACAAACAGTTGATGCTCAATCTGCTTATCAAACAATGATGACGATGATGCCTACATTCTTATCTGGAACTAACTGGGTCATGCACACAGCTGGCTGGCTAGAAGGCGGACTCGTCTCTTGCTATGAGAAGTTCGTTGTAGATATTGAAATCCTTCAATCGCTGATGACTGAGTTCACTCCACTTGAATTTAACGTTGAATCCTTGGCCTTTGATGCTCACGTTGAAGTTGGCCATGGTGGTCACTTCCTGGGAGCAGCACACACTATGGAGCGATTCCGTGACTGTTTCTACCGACCATTTTTAACAAATAGCGATAACTACGAGCGCTGGATGCGACTTGGGGCAAAAGATACAAAGGCACGCGCCTCTGAGATTTATATCAAGAAGCTTGAAGAGTATGTGCAACCAGAGATGGATCCACGTATGAAGCAAGAACTCGATGAGTTTGTGGCAAAGCGCAAAAGCCAACTAGATTAAGTAAATGGTCGCAACGCTCTATATCGATGGTGCTTGGAAGCAGGCATCTGATGGTGGGGCCCACGATGTGCACAGCCCGCATGATCAAAGCGTTGTTGCAACCGTTTCACAGGCCACACAAGAAGATGTTCTAGATGCCATCACTGCTGCCCGCACATCTTTTGATTCAGGAATCTTCACATCATGGAGCTTTGAGCAGCGCAGTGCGTTAGTTGCAAATATTGCTGATTTATTAGAGCGTGACTTAAAAGCAATTGCTAAAAAGGAAAGTGATGACACAGGAAAGCGCATCATTGAAGCTGAATATGACATTGCTGATGTGATTGCTACTTTTCGCCACTTTGCAGCCCTGGGCTTAAAGCAACATGGACGCGTTGTGGATGTGGGGCTTTCTCACGTTGATAGCCGCATCGTTCATGAACCTCTAGGTGTTTG
>JBDLTD010000083.1:0-5097 GCA_039799185.1 Actinomycetota bacterium
GTGTATGTTGATGAAAGAGTGGCCGAAAAGTTCATTGAACTTGCAGTCAAACTAGCGAAGACTCTTCATGCAGGTGCACCTGGTGATGGAAATTATGGACCTGCAACTATGCCCTCTCAGGTTAAGGTCATTCAATCCCATATAAAGAGTGCAATTAAAGATGGTGCAAGTTGTGCATATGGTGGACCAGAGTCAGTCAAAGCTCCTTTTGTTCAACCAGTGATCTTGATTGATGTGCCAGAGGATTCTGCTGCAATGCGCGAAGAAACTTTTGGACCAATCATTATTATTAATCGTGTTAAGACCATGCGCGAAGCTATTGATCTCTCTAATGCATCTAGCTACGGATTAGGTGCAAATGTCTGGTCTAAGCGCCAAGGTAAGCGAATTGCCGCAGAGTTAGCCTGTGGAATGGTTGCTATTAACTCAACATTTTCATTTGCTGCAGTTGCTTCAGTGCCATTTGGTGGTGTGAAAGATAGTGGCTACGGACGTGTTCATGGGCCTGAAGGATTATTGGAATACACCTATGCCCGTACAGTCGTTCGTACTCGCTTTAATGTGCCGCTCAATCTTTTGAGTTTTAAGCGCAAAGCAAAAGAGGAAAACTTAGTTATTACTTTAACTCGCTGGTTAAAGGGACGCTTCGGTTAAAAACGCGGTGCGTTACGAGTTCTTTCAGTATTAGGGCGTCGCTTATCTTTCTTTGTCCAGCAAGCGTTATGCCAATGTCGTCTACTTTCTTCATCATCTTCTAACCAGGCAACTGTGTGTGGTGTGGCCATTGGAATAACCTGATCGCAACCTGGACAGCGATATGGTTTGTTAGAACTGGATCCAGTTAACTTGCGAACTATGTACATTCCTTCATGGTGTTCCTCAATTGTTTGACTTGAGGTAGAAATGTCGCGTTCCTCACTTTTAGGCCGCTTATTTTTTGGATAGTTTCTGCGCGGGCTCATGGCTCTATTTTCTCACATCTGATGCAGTAGTAGTATCTGAACGTGAATGTAATCGAGGTCAAAGGTCTCAAAAAGAGCTACGGCCAGGTACACGCAGTGCGTGGAGTTGATTTATCAATTCCAGCGGGGGAAATCTTTGCTTTGCTTGGCCCTAATGGTGCGGGTAAAACCACCACAGTTGAAATCCTAGAAGGATTTAGAAGCCGTGATGCAGGACATATTTCAATCTTAGGTTTTGATCCCCAAACACAGGGGCATGCCGCCCGCCAATGGCGAGATCGTATTGGCATTGTTTTGCAATCTGCCGCCGATGCTGGTGATTTAACTGTAATTGAAACTGTTGAACATTTCAGAGGGTATTACTCAAAGCCAAGAAATATAGATGAAGTAATTGCAGCAGTAGGTCTTGAGAATAAAACTGGAGCACTCATTCGCAATCTTTCAGGGGGACAGCGTCGTCGCTTAGATGTTGCATTGGGAATCATTGGCAGTCCTGAACTTTTATTCCTGGATGAACCAACCACTGGCTTTGATCCCGAGGCACGTCGAGCTTTTTGGGCACTTATTGAGCAGCTGCGTGGAGATGGAACAACAATTTTGCTCACAACACATTATTTAGATGAAGCTGAAGCTTTAGCTGATCGGGTGGCAGTTATTAATAATGGATTAATCGTTGAGGTCTCCACGCCAGCCGAACTTGGTGGCCGTGCAACTTCTAAAGCCCTTGTCTCCTGGCGCGATGGCAGCCAAGTAAAGAGTGAAGAAAGTGATAATCCAACTTCTGTTGTTTCCCGTCTAACTACACAGTTTGGTGGAGACATCCCAGAGCTTTCAGTCACCAGACCATCTCTAGAAGACATCTACTTAAAGATGATTGGGGGCGTTGATGAATAAGATTCCAAGCGCTCTTAACTTAGGCATTCGCCGTGGTGGACTTGAAATAAGACAGTTTGCTCGCCAACGTGAATCTGTTGTCTTCACGCTTCTGTTTCCAGTTATTTTGTTAGCTATTTTTGGTTCAGTCTTTAAGGACACCATCGCCCCTGGCGTGACTTTTTCACAGTATTTTGTGGCAGGAATGATCGCTTCTGGTCTTGTTAACACTGGCTTTCAGTCATTAGCCATAACAATTCCTATGGAGCGCGATGTCGGTGGGTTGAAGCGCTTGCGTGGAACTCCTATGCCGGCCTCTAGTTATTTCATTGGCAAAGCAATTTTGATTGCTGCAAGCATGATTATCCAAATCGCTCTTCTTTTCGGGTTTGGTCTACTGTTTTTTGGCGTTGAAATGCCAACAGAGCTAAGTAAATGGATCACTTTCACTTGGCTCGTACTACTCGGAAGTGCCTGTTCAACCGCACTCGGAATCGCGTTTTCAATTGTTCCAAAGAGTGGGCGCGGAGCATCAGCGGTAGTCTCACCAATAGTTATCATTTTGCAGTTCTTTAGTGGCGTCTTCTTTGTTTTCACTCAACTGCCAACCTGGATGCAGCAACTTGCTGCGATATTTCCTTTAAAGTGGTTAACGCAAGGAATGCGTTCAGTGTTCTTGCCAGATTCATTTGCTGCCCAAGAAGTAGCAAAATCTTGGGAAACTGGTCGCACCTTCCTCATTCTTCTTCTCTGGCTGGTAATTGGAGTGTTTTTCTCAGTCCGCAAATTTAAGTGGGATCGCGATTAAGCGCACGTTAGGCATAGTGATTGTGCTGTTGCTGGCACTCACTACTGTGCCAACGAATGCGGCAACTACAAAAGCGACGCCTACCCCATCTGCCAAAACCACAGCTAAGCCAACTGTCTCACCAAAGGCCACTGCTAAGGCAACTTCAAAAGCGACAAAGAAAGCTGTTGTTAAAAAGAAGCCTCGCAAAAAAGTCTCTGTTTCACCTTCACCTAAAGCAATATGGCCTCCTGCAGGTTTTAAAGCAAATGGTGAAGTATTTGCAAAGATTCCCAATGCAAAAGAGTTAGTCGGAACTGCTTCTAACAGCAAGGTTTTAACCCGCCAACTAGCGCAAAAAGTGGATGGTGTTGCAATCTGTGAAAAATATTCATGTGGAGCGGTGCAGGTGGCTTCCCTTAATGGCTGCACATGGTGGGAAGTGAATGCAAAGCTAGTTGGCCAAACTTCTGTCACAGATAAAACATTGAAAACTTTTGGAAGTATCCGCACCCTAGTTGGTCCAACAACTGATAAACAGATAACAACTATCCTGCTGATCAGTCAGGAACCGCTTGAATTAAGACATGTTGTTACAAATATTTCTGCAATCTGCCATCATGATCCAAGTACGGAAAACATTCCAAGCACCACATATAAAACTGCAACAAACTAGCGATTGGCTCCTGGAACCCAGAGTTGGTCACCAATTTCCTTATTGGCATAACGTGCCAAAACAAAGAGTAGGTCTGAACAACGGTTGAGGTATTTAGCAGTTAATGGATTTACTCCCCCACCAAATGCATGGATGGCTGCCCACGTGCGACGCTCTGCACGGCGAACTACAGTGCGGGCAACATGAAGGTGAGCTGCTGCAGGAGTTCCAGAAGGCAAAACGAAAGAGCGCAATGATTCAAGCTCTGAGTTGAACTTATCAATCTGTTCCTCTAGATAAACAACTTGAGACTCCAAGACGCGCAATGGCTCAAAGGCAGGTGCATCAACAACCGGCGTGCACAGATCTGCGCCAACATCAAAAAGATCATTTTGGATACGCACTAACAACGCGCGCACTTCATCTGATAGTTCATCAGTTGCTAGAACAACTCCAATTGAAGAGTTGCCCTCATCAACGGTTGCATAGGCTTCAAGACGTGGATCGTTTTTAGATGTTCGGCTCATGTCTCCTAGGGAGGTAGTGCCGTCATCGCCTGTCTTGGTGTAAATGCGCGTTAAATTAACCATGCCCGTAGCCTATAAGTAGACTGCGGCTATGGCATCCCACGACCGTTTCCGCGTAATTGGCGGTACTGCGCTGCGTGGTGAGGTCACAATCTCCGGGGCTAAGAACTCAGTTCTAAAACTCATGGCTGCCTCGCTACTAGCCACTGGCAAAACCACCATCACAAATGTCCCAGAAATCGCTGATGTGGACATCATGGCCGATCTTTTGACTCGCCTTGGTTGCACAGTCATCCGCAGCCAGTCTCAAGTAAGTATTGATGTGCCACAAATCCCAGGACATCGTGCCGATTATGATTTAGTGCGCAAAATGCGTGCATCAATTAACGTGCTGGGCCCATTAGTTGCTCGCGTAGGTGAAGCAGAAGTTGCTTTGCCTGGCGGAGATGCAATTGGATCTCGCGGATTAGATTTTCATATCAAGGGACTTGAAGCCTTGGGCGCTAAGGCGCATATTGAACATGGTTATGTCGTTGCCGAGGCACCCAATGGATTATCTGGTGCAACAATAGATCTAGATTTCCCAAGCGTTGGTGCCACAGAAAACATTATGACGGCAGCGGTTTTAGCTAGAGGTGTCACAACAATTGATAACGCAGCCCGCGAACCTGATTTAGTTGATCTAGGTGAGTTCTTAATTTCAATGGGCGCAAACATTCAAGGCCTAGGCACTCCAACAATTACCATCACAGGAGTCAGCGAGTTAAGGCCAACTACTCATGCAACCATTCCAGATCGCATCATCACCGGAACATGGGCCTTTGCTGCTGCTATGACACGTGGCGACATAACAATTCATGGAGCTCGTGCTGAACATCTTGAATTACCACTTGAAAAGCTGGCATCAGCTGGAGCAATTGTTACAACAACTGCCGATGGAATTCGTGTGCGCATGGATGTTCGACCACAAGCAATTGATGTTGCAACACTTCCCTATCCAGGTTTTCCAACTGATTTGCTTCCTATGGTTATTGCCCTTAACTCCATCGCAGATGGTCATTCATTAGTAACTGAAAATGTCTTTGAATCACGCTTCATGTTTGTTAATGAGCTCAGCCGCCTAGGGGCTCAGATTTCAGTTGATGGCCACCACGCTTCAATCGAGGGCGTTCCTGAGCTTTCAGGTGCTCCAGTTGAAGCTCACGATATTCGTGCTGGTGCTGGCCTAATTTTGGCTGCACTAGTAAGTGAAGGTGAATCAACTATTGATCAGGCTTTCCACGTTGATCGTGG
>JBDLTD010000084.1:0-5085 GCA_039799185.1 Actinomycetota bacterium
TATTTCTCTCCCTTTAACATCGCTACAAATTCTGCCAATTCAACATCTAAACCTGGTGCTGCATTTTTAGCTAACCCTGCAACTTCTACCGTCTTACCAACACGAATCCAGATTCGGCGGCGTCGTGTAAACAGTGATGCAAGCAAGCCAAGGATGGCAACAATACCGCCGAGCAAGGCATAGTTCTTCCCAGGATCATTAACGATCTCAAGGTTGACCCACTGGAAATATCCCTCAAAGGTTATTGAACCTTGCGGGTATGTAAATGTCTCACCTGGCTTTAATGATTTAAGACCCACCTGGGTCATCTTTGATGTATCAATACGATAAACAGATTGTGGAACTCCACTATCGAGACCTAAGTCACCAATCCATGCTGATAATAAAAGTCGTGGGTCTAAGGCCTCAGGGAAAACACTTACCGCTCCATCTGCACCACTTCGGGCATATGTTGGGACAAATGAACCAACGAATCCGATTTGTGGATCTGCATCTGGAACTTTAATCGCGCCAATAGAACGCAGGTTTGAATCCTGTGGCAAAAATGGCACTGGCCCTTGCATTGCAACATTGCCCTTTGAGTCTCTTACAGTCACAACTGGTGAATAACCATTTGCTTGTAGATAAATACTGGTATTGCCCATTTTCAATGGTGAGTTAACTTTAATTGTGCGCAGCTCAGATTGGGTTAAATCACCCTCAGAAAATTTCACATCAAGGGTGTAATCCTCAGGTGAGCTAGTAACAACATTATATTTCGCCGTAAACTTATCAACAGTTAGTGCAAAGTCTGGCAGATTATTTTCACCAAAGAGTTTGCCGTAATTTAAAGAGTCATAACTCGTTGTTGTGTTTACGAAGCGCTCACCAACGTTAAGAATTGCCATTCCCCGCATACCAAACAGAGAACTAAATGAGATCCCAAGTAAAACAAGTATGAGAGCTAAGTGGAAAAAGAGATTTCCTGTCTCTCGTGTAAAGCCTTTTTCAGCCGAGATAGATCCATCTTTTTCTAGCACTCTAAAACGTTTTGACTTAAACCAAGCACGTGCTTTCTCTAACTCATCTCCTTGGGCAGACCAGGAAGAGTGGTGCTCCATACGATCCAGATTCTTTGGTGTTGCAGGAGGCAGTGCACGTGCTGCATGGAAATGCTCAATTGTTCGTGGAAGAACGCAGCCAATGAGTGAGATAAAAAGCAGAATATAGATAGCGCTAAACCAGGGTGATCCATAAACATCAAAGAGTGAGAAACGATCCATCCATTGAGAAAGCTCTGGTGAATTTTTGAAGTATTCACCTACTTTGATGGGGTTTTGTGTGCGCTGTGGAACTAGGGAGCCAGGGATAGCTGCAACACCCAGTAATAACAAAAGAATGAGCGCTGTGCGCATACTTGTTAATTGACGCCAGCCATAACGCAACAGACCGACGCTTCCGAGCTCTGGGACTTCTATCTCTTGGCTCATTTAAACCACCGGAATGAAATCTGAGATGAGTGAGCGCATTGAGTTCATCAGTTGGCCCCACAAGCCAGTGACTTCTAGTAAACCAATAACTATAAGAAACACTCCGCCAATTTTAGAGATTAAGTCGCCGCGCTTAACTAAATACTTGCGCAATCTCTCTGAACGATCCAAGAACACGCCAGATGCTATGAATGGCAAACCTAAACCAAAGCAGTAGCCAACAGACAATAACGCTCCGCGCATGGCACTAGATTCTTGAAAAGCTAAAGTTTGAACAGCTGCTAATGCCGGACCAATACAAGGTGTCCAACCGACGCCGAAAAGTATTCCTAACAGCGGTGCGCCAACTAAACCGCCGGTTGTCTTAATTGTTGGACGAAATGTTGGTGCAAATGGGAATTTGCCCAGAAAGACAAACCCGAGGAATATCGTAATTACACCCAGGATTCTTGATATCAAATCCTCGTTTGCTACTAATTGATTACCGATTCCACCAAATATTGCACCATATGAAACAAATACAGTGCTAAAGCCTAGAACAAATAAAATTGAACCCAGAAATACTTTGCCGCGATTTACTGAAAATCCCGCAGCAAAGGACAAATAACCTGGCACAAGTGGCAATACACATGGAGAAAGAAAAGAGATTACGCCCGCCACAAAAGCCACCGGCAGAGCCGTAATAAAAAAGCCGCTCATGATTTGTTCTACAAAGAAATCTTTCATTCCTTGCTCACCCGCTCAATTAAATTTGTAAGGGAGGCAACAGTGACCGCACCAGATATGCGTGCCGCAACCCTGCCAGCCTTATCTATTAGAACCGTTGAAGGGATTGCATTGGCAGGAAGTGATCCTTTAAAGCCAATTAGTAGTGAATCATCGATAAGTGTTGGGTATGGAAGTGCAAAACGTCTTTGAAAAGCCTCAGCAGTTGCAGGATTATCACGCGTCAAGATTCCTATGAAAGCGACATCACTATATTTATTTGCCAGCGCGGCAAGGGTTGGTGCTTCTGCTCTACATGGTGAACACCATGATGCCCAAACATTTACCACAGCTACTTTGCCTACTTCATATTTATAGTTAGTGCCTGAGAGAGTCATCCCAGACAAAGCTGGTGCATCCACTCTCTTTGCTGGACTTATAAAAGTTACAGAACCATTTCCGGAAACAAAGGATTCTTGTGAGCTAGAAGTTCCACCACCGCCACAGGAAGTGAGCAACAGCGCTATAGCCATCACAGCCACAGCCTTAAATCCTGATTTCATCAATTCTTCTTTGGTAATAAATGACGTGCTGGTTCAGAGTATGTAAGACCTGAGATCAATCCTTCATCATCAAAGTGAACACTTGTCACAGATGCTAATGAACACTCACGTCTACGTGGATCATGAAGCAATCTGCGATTTTCAATTGCACTGCGCAAAATCCAAATAGGTAATTGGTGTGAAACTACGATTGCATCTTTACCAGCAGCTGCATCACGTGCAGCAAATATTGCAGCCAGCATTCGATTAATCTGTTCATCATATGGTTCGCCCCATGATGGTCTCCATGGATTCCACAGGTGACGCCAAGAAGATGGATGCTTCAACACTCCATCGCCAACACCAAAAGGTTTTCCTTCAAAAACATTTGCGGCTTCAATTAATCGCTCATCAGTTGTTATTGCAATGTTATGAGCAGCTGCTATTGGGGCTGCGGTTTCTTGTGCTCGTTGTAAAGGTGAAACATGAAGAGCACCAAGGTCGATAGTGCGAGACCAATCACCCAGTGTTTTTGCCATTTCTTGCCCGCGCAAAGAAAGACCCCACCCGGGCTGGCGGCCATAGAGAATCTTGTTGGGATTTTCTACTTCACCGTGACGGACGACATGGACTGTTGAACTCATGGGTAAAGCATAAAGCGTCCCAATTGATGCAAGTTCGTTAAGGTAGTGACATGGCACTCACGGTGAAGCGGGCAGCCTTTTTTGATGTAGATAACACCCTGATTCGTGGCTCAACCCTCTACTTCCTGGGTAAGGGCATGTACCAGCGTGGTTATTTCACAAAAAAGGATATTTCGCGATTCGTTTTAGCCAACCTCAGATTTCGCTTAACCGGTAAAGAAAATAAAGAAGAGATCCAACGCTTTCAAGATGCTGCCACAGATTTTATTGGTGGTCATAGCGTTGAAGATATATTGCAGATTGCACAAGAGATTTATGATCAATACGTTTCACCTGCCCTATGGCAAGGAACCATTGATATTGCACAGAAACATTTAGCGGCGGGTGAAGAAGTTTGGTTGGTCACTGCTGCACCAGAAGATATGGCAGTGCTCATGGCTAAGCGTTTAGGTTTTACCGGAGCACTCGGTAGTAAAGCTGAAACTAAAGATGGTAAATACACCGGCGCAATGTTGGGTGTTCTATTACACGGAAAAGAAAAAGCGGTTGCAGTTCGAGAACTAGCAAAGCAAAAGAATTTGAATCTAGATGATTGCTACTCATATTCAGATAGCCATAATGATTTCCCATTACTTCAATGCGTGGGACATCCATCAGCAATTAATCCAGATGCAATCTTGTCTTTGCGTGCGATGGCTGAAGGTTGGCCAATCCATGATTTCCGCCGTGCTCGTCATTTAGGCAAGATTGTCTCCCCTGTTGTTGTCAGACTTGCTGCCCTTGGAACATGGTTGACCCCACGTGGAAAGCGCCGTTGATTAACCCTTAAACGCTAAATGCCAGTAATGTAGGCAAGTTATGGAAATGCGCTCCTTCTCCGACTACTTACGTAGTGTTGATGATGCTGCCTTCCTAGAATTATTTAGCGCACGCCCAGACTTAGTAACTCCAGTGCCGCCAGATATTGCTTCACTGGCAGTCCGTGCATGCTCAGCACCTAGCTTGGCCCGTGCAATTGATTCACTCAATCATTGGCAGTTTCAAGTATTAGAAGCAGCAGCTGCCCTCAATGAACCTTTTTCACTGAAAAGCATTGTTGCAATCACAGATAAAGCTGCATCTGCAGCCTTAGATCACTTGATTTCAATTGGTTTGGTTTATCCATCCGATGATGGAATGCGTCTACCCTCACAGCTGCGAGATGTGATTGGCAATGAGCCTGCAGGACTTGGCCCTGCATCTGTTGCAAAAGTGAAAGTTGCTGAGATTGAAAAGGCGCCACCTGAGGCTAAGAAAGTTTTAGAAAGATTAATCTGGGGACCACCACGTGGAAGCGTTGGAGATATCAAGAATCCTGGTCCTGGAGTTGCTTGGTTGCTCGAACAAAAGTTCCTTGTGCCCCTTGATCAGCGAACAGTTATTTTACCTCGCGAGGTTGCAATACATCTGCGTGGAGGCAAAGTTCATAAAGAAAACTTTATTGTTCAGCCAAAGTTAGCTGGTGCTAAGCGCAATGAAGGGCAAGTAAATCTTGCAGCCATTGCCAACATTTCTACTGTTTTGCGCTGGGTAGAAGAACTCTTGAACTTCTGGGCAGATGAACCATCCGATGCACTACGTGCTGGTGGTTTAGGTGTGCGTGATTTAAAGGTTCTCTCAAATCATTTAGGTGTAGATGAATCATGCACAGCATTCATTACTGAGCTCGCATATCTTGCTTCACTT
>JBDLTD010000085.1:0-4854 GCA_039799185.1 Actinomycetota bacterium
CCTGAGTCACGACAGTTGCGTCTGTCACGTCTTTATCCAGGCTCTCTCTATAAACCGGCTACTCGCACCGTTTTAGTTGCATTGGCCAAAGGCCCCGCGTGGAATCCGTCTCAGAATGAGCCTGAGATAGTGGATACTTCTCTTCTGGCCTGGGTCGTCGAGGCTGTTAACCAACTTAGCGAAGCACCGAAAGTGAGTTCATAGTGAAGAAGATTCTGGCCCTTGTAGCCGTTGCAACCACGCTCCTACTAACTGGATGTTCCCAAGTTGGTTCTGCAGCAACTCTAGGCAGCACAAAGATTTCACAAGCCACAGTGCAAGGCAGCATTGATGCAATTCTTGCTGCGCGCCAAGGTGTTGACACCTCACAGATGCAACTAGAAACTGGTGAAGTTCTCAACCGTGGTCAGCTACGTTTTCACTTGTTAACTGCTCTTCTTCGCGAAGTCGGAAAAGAAATCAAACTTTCAGTATCTAAGGCCGAAATTGATACACGCCGCCAGAGCATCATTGACCAAGTAGGCGGCAAAGAGGCACTTCCAAATGCACTCGTTGGCGCAGGAATTGCGCCTAATGATTTTGATCAGTACATCGAAGCAATTTCAATCTCAGACAAGATCACCCAAGCTCTTACTGCTGCAGGAGTACCTGAGGCGGACATGGGTGCGCAAATTTCAAAGCTTGTTGTTGCTAAAGCTAAAGAGTTAGGCGTGACTGTTAACCCACGTTATGGCAAGTGGGATCCCACTGTGGCAGATGTTGTTGCATCTGATGCAGCAGGTACTGCTGTTACTCCAACAAAGTAAAGCTTTAAAAGATGACGCAGGGTTCACAGCTCCAACGCTTAGTTGAAGTTATGGATCAACTGCGCTCTCCTGGGGGTTGTCCTTGGGATGCAGAACAAACGCATGAGTCACTTCTTAAGTATTTGTTAGAAGAGTCCTATGAGTTTGTGGACGCAGTTGCTGCAGGTAATCGCGTTGATATGCGAGAAGAACTCGGTGATGTTTTATTGCAGGTCTACTTTCATGCACGTATGGCTGAGGATCACCCCACAGATCCATTTTCAATAGAGGAAGTTGCCCAAGGTATTGCCGAGAAGTTAATTAGGCGCCACCCGCATGTCTTTGCTGGAGTTGAAGTAAAAAGCTCAGAAGATGTCTTACAGAATTGGGAAGACATTAAAAAGAAAGAAAAGGGTCGCACCTCCGCCCTTGATGGAATCGCAATGGCGCAACCAGCTTTGCCTTTGATTGAAAAACTCTTATATCGCGCCGAAAAATACAACGTTGATCTACACACCCCATCTACTGCAGATATCGATGGTGATGCTGATGAAGGCGCCGTGGGACAGGCGCTGCTGGCCGTCATTGCATGGGCCCACGCCAATGGAATAGATGCTGAGGCGGCGCTGCGCAAAGAGGCTTTGAAATTAAGCGAACAAGTAAGCGCTATCGAGGCGCGGTAGGATTAGCCCAGTAAAGATTGTGCGATTTCAGCGTTGAGGTCTACGGCACAAAATGTGTAAGTGACGAAGGAGAAACTCAATGGCAATTATCGAAGCTCTCGGAGCCCGTGAAATTCTTGACTCCCGTGGAAATCCAACGGTTGAAGTCGAAATCCAATTAGAAGATGGAACACAAGCACGTGCTGCAGTTCCAAGTGGTGCATCAACTGGTGCATTTGAAGCTGCAGAGCTTCGTGATGGTGGAAAGCGCTATCTAGGTAAAGGCGTTGAAAAAGCAATCGCATTTGTTAACAATGAAATTGCACCAGAGATTATTGGCTTTGATGCCCAAGATCAGCGCTTAATTGATGATGCGATGATTGCTCTTGATGGAACTAAGAACAAGTCACGCATGGGTGCCAATGCAATCCTGGGTGCTTCACTTGCAGTTGCTAAAGCATCTGCAGAATCTGCTGATCTTTCACTCTTTCGCTACCTAGGCGGACCAAATGCACATGTGCTTCCAGTGCCAATGATGAATATTCTCAATGGTGGAGCACATGCTGATACAAACGTTGATATTCAAGAGTTCATGATTGCCCCAATTGGTGCGCCAACATTCCGTGAATCACTTCGCTGGGGTGCTGAGATTTATCACGCACTTAAATCAGTTCTTAAAAAGCGTGGCCTAGCAACATCTGTTGGTGATGAAGGTGGCTTTGCTCCAAACCTAGAGAGCAATAGAGCAGCACTTGATCTCATTCTTGAAGCTATTGAAATCGCAGGATTTAAGGCAGGCAAAGAGATTGCACTTGCAATGGATGTTGCTGCAACTGAGTTCCATGACAACGGTAAATACACATTTGAAGGTGCTTCAAAGACATCTGCAGAGATGATTGCTTATTACACCTCTCTCGTTGACGCCTACCCAATCGTTTCAATTGAAGATCCCCTCAATGAAGAAGACTGGGCTGGCTGGACAGATATGACTAAGAGCCTGGGCTCACGCATTCAAATCGTGGGAGATGACTTATTTGTTACTAACCCAGAGCGTCTTGCCCGCGGTATCGCAGGTGGAACAGCAAATGCACTGCTTGTTAAGGTGAATCAAATTGGAACGCTGACTGAAACTATTGATGCTGTGGAGATGGCACACCGTGCTAACTACCGCTCAATGATGAGCCATCGTTCAGGTGAAACAGAAGACACAACTATTGCCGACTTAGCTGTTGCCCTTAACTGTGGACAGATTAAGACAGGTGCACCAGCACGTACTGAGCGCGTTGCTAAGTACAACCAACTACTACGCATTGAAGAAGAGCTTGCGGAAGGCGCACGTTTCGCCGGCCGAGATGCTTTTCCACGCTTTAAGGCATAAGTGATTTTGTGGCGCGTCGACAACTAAATTTCAACCGTCGGCGTAACTCGGGACGTGCATTGGCGCTATGGGCAATATTTTTTATATTAGCCCTAGCTATTGCACCTCCCGTAAAGCACTACTTCACCCAAAGAGCACAGATCAGTGCGCTTAATTCCCAGCTAGCCTCTGATAACAAAGCGCTAGAAGCTGCGCGCCAAGAACTACTTTTGTGGCAAGATCCTGAATACATTAAGTCACAAGCGCGTGAGCGTTTGCACTTTGTATTACCAGGTGAGCGTCAATACATTGTTACAGAAGATGGCACTGCCTCAAATACCGATGAAGGCACAAAAGTTGCTAACTCCTTAACTGATGGTCAGCCTTGGTACTCACGACTCATCGCCTCCATCACAGAAGCGGGTTAATGCTTTGCGCGAAGTAACACAAGCAGATTTAGATTGCATTGAAATTCAATTAGGTCGCACACCTCGTGATGTCCATGCAATTGCTTATCGCTGCCCATGTGGCAAACCAGCAGTAGTTGAAACACCACCACGTCTAGCTGATGGCACACCTTTCCCAACTTTTTATTACGCCACCTGCCCACGTTTAACTGCAGCAATTTCAACCCTTGAAACAACTGGGTTAATGGGTGAAATGAATGAGCGATTAGAAACCGATGCAGAACTTGCTGGGTCCTATCACGCAGCCCATGATGATTACATTGCTGCACGCACCGCTCTTGGCATTGATGTACCTGAAGTAGAAAACGTCTCTGCGGGTGGAATGCCCAACCGCGTTAAATGCCTACATTCACTTATTGCGCACTCACTTTCAGCCGGCCCAGATGTGAACCCTTTGGGGGATGAAGCGCTGGCAAAACTACCTCAGTGGTGGGAAGGCAATCCATGCGAGTAGCAGCCATTGATTGCGGTACTAACTCAATTCGTTTACTGATTGCAGATATTGAGGGCAATAGTTTTCGTGAAGTTGTGCGCACAATGGAGATCGTTCGCTTAGGTCAAGGCGTTGATGAGACCGGGCAGTTCCACCCAGATGCAATCACTCGCACATTGGCAGCTGTCGATAAGTTTGCAGCAGAGATTGCAAAGCGTGGAGTTGAAAAGATTCGATTCTGTGCAACAAGTGCCACACGTGATGCAACCAATCGACATCTCTTTGTTGATGGAGTACGCGAGCGTCTAGGAATTGAACCAGAAGTCATTAGTGGGGAAGAGGAAGCAGCACTTTCTTTTGCTGGCGCTATTCAAGATTTCCAATCAAGTGATGGCCCCTTTCTTGTCGTTGATATCGGCGGGGGATCAACTGAGTTTGTCTTTGGCACAACAAGCGTTGAATCTGCAAAGTCAGTCAACATTGGTTGTGTGAGAATGACTGAGCGCCACTTTGTAAATGATCCAGCAACGACTGCCCAAGTAGATGCAGCTAGTACTGATATTAAAGAAGCGATTGCAACGGCAGCCAGCATTGTTCCGATCACCAAAGCCAAGACATTAATTGCAGTTGCTGGCACAGCAACAACCGTTGCGGCTGCTGCTTTGAATTTATCTGAATATGATCGTTATGCAATTCACTTGTCTCGAATTAGTGCCCAGCAAGTTCATGATGCTTCACATATGTTTTTAACAGAAAGTAGAGAAGAGCGTTTAACTCTTGGTTATATGCATCCTGGTCGAGTCGATGTGATTCCTGCAGGTGCATTAGTTCTTTCACACATCATGAGCGCAACTGGGGCAAGTGAATTTGTGGCATCTGAATCAGATATCTTGGATGGAATAGCGCGCTCTTTAGCTGGATAATTCGATTAGAAAAGCAGGGTAGATTTACCCCTTGCACGTGGCCCCGATAGCCCAATGGCAGAGGCAGAGGACTTAAAATCCTCCCAGTGTGGGTTCGACCCCCACTCGGGGCACCAGTTCGCATAGCCCGGGAATCTTCTAGGCCTTAAACTTGTTATGCATTCAAACCACCAGAGGTTCTGGTGGCACTACAAAAGGAGAGAAAAGATATGCGCAGTTCAAACCCT
>JBDLTD010000086.1:0-8374 GCA_039799185.1 Actinomycetota bacterium
AATCATCGATAAGCGCCAACCCCATGCACTTGCCTCAGCTAATGGCACAGCAACTGCCACAGAGAGAGCAGCAAAGGTGCCCATGATTGTTATATAGATTCCAGTTAAAAGCCCTGAATGTTCTGGAGCATTTTCTTTCACCCAGACTGGCAAAGAGAAGTTAAGTACTGCAATTGCAATGCCCACAGTGATAGATGAAATAAAGAGCATTGGCACATTTCCAACGGTTCGAAGGAAAATTGCTGCTGATAGAACCGTTAGCGTCCAAGCAATAACTTTGTTGGTTCCACCAATCTTGCCCACCAGTGGCATTAAGAAAGCACTTCCTGCAAAGCAGAGCACAGAGAGTGAAGTTAGGAAGGAAAGGTGAAAAGAGCTCAGTTGATACTGCTCTTTAAGGATGGGATAGAGCGGGCTCATAATTGTTAACCCGGCCCGCATATTTATTGCCGTGATGAAGATAGGTAGCCCGACTCTAATCGCTTCGCGATTGGTCATAACAGGCATCGACATTACTTAAGCCTATCTTGGAATGCATTTTTCATTGCGATAACCTGAGCAGATGGACGAGTATGAGGAAGAAGTTCAGGCACGATGGGGCGATACCGATGCCTATCGCCAATCAACTGCTAAAACCTCTAAATACTCTAGGCAAGATTTTGCTGCAGCAAAAGTAGATCAGGAGGCTGCAACTGAGCTATTTGTTTATGCCTTTGGGAACTCATTACCTATTGACTCAGAAAAGACTAAAGCTGCAGTTCTTGCTCACCGAGCAGCCATTACTAAGTGGTTTTATGACTGCACAGTTGAGATGCAAAAGAACTTAGCGATTATGTATGTAGAAGATCCACGATTTAAAGAGTATTACGACGGGCGGGTAAGAGGCTTAGCCCAATACGTTCATGATGCTATTTGGGCTCAGTGAGCTGCTCCGCCTAAATTCATAACGACCACACCAACAATGATGATTGCCATGCCAATAATGTTTAACTTAGAAAGATGCTGATCAAAGAAGAGCACACCACCTATGGCAGCTCCCATGATTCCCACACCAGACCACACTGCATAAGTAATACCCACTTCAAGTTTTTTAAGTGAGATAGCCATGAGTGAAAAGGCGATTACATAACCAACGGCCACACCAAGAGATGGCCATAGTTTGCTCAGCCCATCGCTAGCTTTGAGGAATAGAGTTCCAGCAATTTCAGCAACAATAGCTATTGAGAGTAAGAGCCAGGCCATAGCGTTCAGATTACCTTAAATAGGATCCGATATCTCTATTAATGCGCATACTCGGTGTTATCCATTGCCTTCTTTGGTAAAAAGAAAGTAATGAGCAAGAAAACCGTAACCAATCCGATTTGAAGCACTAGAGCATGTCTAAAGCCCTTATCAATCTGGCCAGAGCTAACTTGATTAAAGAACAAAGTTCCAAAGATCGCTACTCCCACAGATGAACCAATAGATTGAATAGCAGATAAAACACCAGATGCAGATCCCACTAATTCATCTTTAATTGCCAACAAAATCGCATCAAATAGGGCTGCAACTACTAATCCTGTTCCAAAGCCAGAAACCAACATGCCCGGTGCAATGTGCCAGAAATTAAAGGATTGCATATCTGGAAGTGCAATGAAAAGAAGTACAGCGCCAGAGATTTGAGCTATCGCACCAAATTGAAGAACACGAGTTCCAAATTTTTCGGCCAAGACTGCACCACTTAATGCCCCACCTATTGCTGTTCCTAAGGCAATCGCAATATTGGCAATACCCGCACCTCGCGCCGAATACCCCTCTCCAATCTGAAGAAAGAGCGTAATGATTAAGTAGACACCAGTGAAACCTGCAAAGAAGATAAAGATTCCAGCAAGACCTAAGTTATATGTACGAGCCTTGAAAATATCTGGATCAACCAGTGGAGTTCTCTTACGAGAGATTACCCAGCGCTGCTGCACTGTGAAAATTACAAAGCCAATAAGTGATGCTGCTAAAGAGATAAAAGTCCACAGTGGCCATCCAGCTTCCTGTCCTTGAATCAATGGCAAGAGAAGTAATCCGGAAGAGACAATAATTAACAGGCTTCCAAGAAGATCGATTTTGATTGAATGATCTGAAGCTCGCTTGGGTAGATATTTCCAAGCAAGTCCCATAATTAAGATTCCAATCGGAATATTCACGATAAATACTGCGCGCCAACCTGTTGATGCGATATTGCCATCAATAAGAAATCCACCGATGATTGGTCCAAGAATTCCACCAAGCCCAAAAACTGGGCCAAAAATGGCAAAGGCTTTTCCTAATTCTTCCGGTGGGAATACATCACGGATGAAACCAATGACGTGTGGCAGCACCATGGCACCTGCAAAACCTTGAATCAAACGAAAAGCAATAAGGGATTCAATATTTGGCGCTATCGCACAGAGAAGTGAAGTTAAGGTGAAACTAGCTATTCCAATAAGAAAAACATTACGACGAGAGTAGCGATCAGCTAAGCGTCCACCGAGCACAAGACCTGCTCCTAGTGTCAGCGTGTATCCACCAATAACCCATTGGAGAGCAGAAGGTGTTGCTCCAAGTTTTTCTTTGAGCGATGGACCCGCAACATTGACGATTGTTGAATCAAGCAGATCCATAATCTCTGCAGCTAAAACAATTCCAAGGATTAACCAGCGATTCTTATTTACTGCAGTCTCTGAAGTCATTGGAGAATGCTACAGCGTGAGGCGAATAACTTCCTTTTGGCTTTGTGAACAAATAATGAATAGAGGAGCCACCTTACAAGCCGGAACGAAGAATTTTCTCCAAGGGGCGCCCCTTAGCAAGTTCATCAACCAATTTATCCATGTAACGAATCTTCTTCATTAACGGGTCTTCAATATCGACAATCTTCACACCACAGATAGAACCAGTAATGAGCTTTGCATTTGGATGAATCTTTGCAGCCTTAAAGAATTCCTTAAAAGTAGTCTGCTTCTTCAGATGACTCTTTAGGGTCTTTGGGTCAAAACCTGTAAGCCATGTGATTACTTTGACGAGTTCTGCTTCTGTGCGATCTTTTCGCTCGACTTTGTTCACATAATGTACGTAGACATCAGCCACAGGCATCTCAAAGAGTTTTTGCTCTCTCGTTGCCAAGACTAAAGACCATTCTTTTGCCTGAATACAGCCACAATCGCATTTGCATGCCCATGGCCCATTTCGAACTTCTCTTTAAGGTGTGCAACTTGTTCCATATGGGCGAGCTTTGAAACTTTCTTCAGCTCTTTCATCCAATGCTCAATCGGCTTTCCATACTTCTTCTCAATTGAAGGAAAGTACGATGCGGGACCTGTAACTTTTTTCTCAGCCATGAATAAATCGTAAATCACTTGGGAGGAAAAATAAAGAAGAGTCGCCCTATAAGCCGGATCCTGTCCTCTTGCGAGGGATCACCATCCATCTAGATCTGTAATTACTTACAGATTCAAGCAACCTACCCGTTGACTCGAGCGAGCAGCTCTCAAGCGCCAACTGCATGGTCTTGCTCCAAGTGGGGTTTACATAGCTAACTGCATTGCTGCAATTACTGGTGGTCTCTTACACCGCCGTTTCACCCTTACCAACTTTCGTTGGCGGTTTGCTTTCTGTTGCACTAATCCCGCGGATTGCTCCGGGTGGGCGTTACCCACCACTTTGCTCTTTGGAGTCCGGACTTTCCTCGGTACTTTCGTAACGCGGTGATCCGGGCGACTCTTCCGACTCTTCTTGTGGGCAATTATAGTCGAAGGATAAGCCCCTACGATTAGCCCATGATGAGCGCACAGCTGCCCAATGATCCTAAGTGGAAACGCGCTTCAACTCTCCTTGACTCCAATAACACTTCTGCTGATTTAGCTTTAATCGGTGTTCCAGCACATCTTTCTTCAATCTCACCAACGAGCGCGGATCAAACCCCTGATGCAATCCGTGCGGCATTAGCTAGATATTCAACCTACTCAACATCTGACAACCTTGATCTTGCCGCTAATCCCATTGCAGATTTAGGTAATGTGGAATCACCTGATGGCGATGAAGGTATTGCCCGTGTGCACAGCGCAGTTAAAGGGTTATTAGGTAAGCACAAACTCCTTATTGCACTTGGAGGCGATAACTCCATTACTTACAGTGTTGCATCAGGTTTATGGCCTGATCTATCCACTGTTGGTCTTATTACTTTTGATGCTCACCATGATCTGCGTGATGGTCATAGCAATGGTTCACCTGTGTGGGAGTTAATTCAGGCAGGGCTACCAGGTAAGAACATTGTGCAGATTGGTATCGCTGATTTTGCTAACAGTGCCCAATACAGCGCACGAGCAAAAGAAAATGGAATCACAGTCATTCCTCGCTGCGATCTTCGCACGCGCTCCATCTCAGATGTTGTTAAGCAAGCTCTAGATATTGCAGGTGCTGGTGGGCGAGAGATCTATGTGGACTTAGATGTTGATGTCTGTGATCGAAGTGTTGTGCCAGCTTGTCCTGCAGCAATGCCAGGAGGCATATCTGCCGATGAACTGCGCCAAGCTGCATTTTTCTTAGCTGCAGATAAGCGCGTGCGAGCTATTGATATCACTGAGATTGACGCGTCCATTGATACAGATGATCAGCGCACTGTGCGCTTGGCCGCTCTGCTTGTTCTTGAAGCCGCTGCCGGTCTAGCCTCTAGATAAGTTGGGCAACAACTTCCTTTGCAGCAGCAACTACTGCGCCAGAGTTAACTAGGGCTGTAGCTGCTTCTAATTCCGGTGATAGGAAGCGATCAGGTCCTACTCCCCCCACTACTGTGCGGAGTTCTTTCACCACGCGGGCAGTTGCTGGAGCTGGAGTTAAACCAGTGCGAAATTCAATTGATCTAGCTGCAGTTACTAACTCAATTGCCAAGATGCGAGCCAAGTTATCAACTACTTTGCGTAGCTTTCTAGCAGCAGACCAACCCATAGAGACATGATCTTCTTGCATGGCAGAAGATGGTATTGAATCAACACTTGCTGGAGTTGAAAGACGTTTGTTTTCACTAACTAGCCCAGCTTGTGTGTATTGAGCAATCATCAGGCCTGAATCAACGCCTGGATCATGGGCCAAAAACGGTGGCAGACCAGCAGAGCGGTATTGGTCCAGTGCTCTATCTGTGCGGCGCTCTGCAATGGAACCTAGATCTGTTGCAGCAATTGCTAGGAAATCTAAAACATAACCAACGGGTGCTCCATGGAAGTTCCCATTTGATTCCACGCGTCCATCAGGTAAAACAACTGGATTATCAATTGAACTAGCTAGCTCGCGAGCTGCAATTGTTGAGGCATAAGCAATGGTGTCACGCACCGCACCTGCAACTTGCGGAGCACAACGCAATGAGTAAGCATCTTGCACACGTGAATCATTTTCACGATGTGATGCCACGATTCCTGAACCTTTTAGCAAGGAATAGATATTTGCAGCACTGATTGCTTGTCCGATTTGTGGGCGAAGTGGAGCATGCAGATCTGGAGCAAAGACACGATCTGTTCCTAGCAATCCCTCAATACTCATCGCTGTAGTTATATCTGCAACTATGCACAGTTGCTCAAGATCAGCACAGGCCATAATTAACATGCCGAGCATTCCATCGGTGCCGTTGATAAGTGCAAGACCTTCTTTTGCCTCTAGCTCAATTGGCTTAATGCCAGCGGCATTGAGCGCTTGCATTGTCTCCATCTCAACACCATTGGCATCGTGAACGCGGCCCTCACCCATGAGTGCAAGTGCGCAGTGTGAAAGCGGTGCTAAATCTCCACTGCAACCAAGGGAACCAAACTCTGGAACTACTGGAGTAATTCCCTTGTTTAAGAAATCAACGTATGACTGAGCAAGTGCCACGCGCACACCTGTGCGACCAGATGCCATGGTGCGAAGGCGCAAAAACATCAATGCCCGCACTACTTCGCGCTCAATGGCAGGTCCAACACCTGCAGCATGAGAGCGAATAAGAGATTTCTGAAGTTGAGAGCGATCTTTAACATCAATATGGCGATTAGCAAGTGCTCCAAAGCCAGTTGAAACACCATAAACAGGTACTCCGCCTGCGGCATAGCCTTCAATGTATTTTCTAGATGCATTCATTGCATCAATAGATGCAGAAGAGAGTGCAACCTGTGCGCCATGGCGGGCCACATCAATAACATCGGCGAAAGTTGTGCCAGATGTTGAGAGCGTTACAGTCTTATTTGATTTGGAGGCCATCTCGCCACACCTGTTCTATTAATTGAACACCTGGACGATATGCCAAGTGAATGTATGAATCTGCGTTCAGAATAGAAAAGTCTGCTCGTGCACCTTCAAATAAATGACCGATGTCATCACGGCGTAGCGCTTTTGCCCCGCCCATAGTTGCTGACCAGAGTGCTTGCTCAGGTGAGAAATGCATTTCACGAACTGCAATTGCCATGATGAAGGCCATGCTGGTTGTGTAAGAAGATCCTGGGTTGCAATCAGATGCCAATGCCACAGTGATGCTGGCCTCTAGTAGTGGGCGAACATCAGGATAGGCAGAGCGAGTAGAGAACTCAGCACCTGGCAAAAGCGTTGCAACTGTCTTTGATTTTGAAAGCGCTTCTATATCTTTCTCACTCAAATGAGATACATGATCAACTGATGCCGCATCGAGTTCAACACCTAAACGAACTCCTTGGCCTTCTTGGAGTTGGTTGGCATGAATACGTGGCAACAAACCTTTAGCCATTCCAGCTTTTAAAATCGTGCGAGCGTCATCGGGTGAAAAAGCGCCTTTGTCACAGAAAACATCAATCCACTTTGAAAAGGGAAGCACCGCATCCAGCATTGGACCTGTAACTAGATCAACGTAATCTTTTGGATTCTTTTTATACTCAACTGGCACAACGTGTGCGCCTAGAAAAGTTGTTTCATCGGTAAGACCCTGTGCGATTTCAAGTGATCTGCGCTCATCATTTACCGTTAATCCATATCCGGACTTAATTTCAACCGTTGTCGTGCCGCTGGAATAGGCCTCATTTAATAGGCTTTGCGCGTTAGAGCGCAGTAATTCATCACTGGCAGCTCTGGTTTTCTCCACAGTGTGGGCAATACCGCCAGCGCTATAGCTCTCCCCCAACATACGTGCGCGAAACTCTTTACTGCGATCTCCTGCAAAGATCATATGTGTGTGGCTATCTACAAAACCTGGAATAACTGCGCGGCCCTTTGCATCCAGTTTACGTTTGATGTGATGTGTTGGTGCATCTGCATCTGGACCTGCCCAAGCAACCACTCCATCCTCAATCAGAAGTGCTGCCTTTTCAATGACTCCAAGCTTTGTTCCATCATGTTGGGGATCATTGGTGACTAACTGACCAATGTTGTGGACAAGCGTGCTTGTCATTCAGTATCCAACATAGGAACGTGCACATGGCGATGCTTGGCAGTATCAACAGCTAAGTCATAACCAGCATCAACATGTCGAATAACACCCATGCCTGGATCATTTGTTAATACTCGCTCTAGCTTTTGTGCAGCTAACTTTGTTCCATCTGCAACTGAAACTTGTCCTGCGTGAATAGAGCGTCCCATACCAACGCCACCACCATGGTGAATAGAAACCCAAGAAGCACCGGATGAGATGTTGACCATGGCGTTAAGTAATGGCCAGTCAGCAATCGCATCAGATCCATCGAGCATCGCTTCAGTTTCACGGTAAGGAGATGCAACAGAGCCGCAATCTAGGTGATCGCGTCCAATAACTATTGGTGCTGATACTTCACCTCGTGCTACTAAATCATTAAATGCAAGACCAGCTTTATCTCGCTCTCCATAACCCAACCAACAGATGCGTGCAGGCAGACCTTGGAAGGCAACTTTTTCTTGTGCCATTGTTATCCAGCGATGCAAACCTTCATTTTCTGGGAACAAATCAAGAACTGCTTTATCTGTGCGATAAATATCTTTGGGATCTCCAGATAAAGCAACCCAGCGAAATGGGCCTTTTCCTTCACAAAAGAGTGGACGAATATAGGCAGGAACAAAGCCTGGGAAGGCAAAGGCACGAGAGAAGCCGCCTTGGCGGGCTTCATCACGGATTGAATTACCGTAATCAAATACTTCTGCGCCCTTATCCATAAAGCCCACCATCGCTTCAACATGTTTTGCCATGGATGCTTGAGAGCGCTTAGTGAAATCTGCTGGATTATCTTTTGCCATCTGCGCTGCGTCATGAACGCTTACTCCCACAGGAACGTATGAGAAAGGATCATGGGCTGAGGTTTGATCTGTAACGATATCGATTGGAACATCCCTAGACAGAAGCAGCGGGAAGAGCTCTGCAGCATTTCCCTCTAGACCAACAGAGAGTGGAACCTTTGCAGCTTTT
>JBDLTD010000087.1:0-4720 GCA_039799185.1 Actinomycetota bacterium
AAAGTCCACCGCGCTTTTGTCGGCATCTGGTGCACTATTTGAGCAAACTTGGATGCCATTTAGACTCACATCAATAGTTAGCGGATCCATGTGGGCATCTGCTGTTCCAACGGCAGCCAAAACTCTTCCCCAGTTGGGATCTCCACCAAATATGGCAGCCTTAAGTAAATTGTTTCGAGCACAAGCTCTTGCCACTTCAACTGCATCGCTCTCGCTCATTGCGTTATTGACGGTGATTGCAACAGACTTTGTAGATCCCTCTGCATCTTCAATAAGTTGAGAGGATAAAGATCCGCAAACATTCATCAGTAAATCTTCTAACTCTGCATCCGATAGTGATTGCCCAGAAGCACCCGATGCCATGAACAGCACTGTGTCATTTGTTGAGGTACAACCATCTGAATCAATACGGTTATAGGTGCGATCTGTAACCTTTGCAAAAATCGCAGATGCATTCTCACTCACTAGTGCATCGGTCATAACAACTGAAAGCATCGTTGCTAACGCCGGTGCAAGCATCCCAGCACCTTTAGCTATTCCCGCTACCTGCACGTTACCCAAAGTGGCTTGTGCGATCTTTGGTACTGAATCTGTGGTCATAATTGCCTGAGCACACTCTTGCAAGGAATCCGTATTCAAAACTGGTGCGATCTTTTCTAACCCTGCAACAATCTTCGCCATTGGTAGTAGCTCACCGATGAGGCCAGTTGAGCAGACAACAACTTCGCCTGAAGAAACATTAAGCAGTTCTCCGACCTTCTCTGCAGTCTTATGTGTATCGGCAAAGCCTTGTGGTCCTGTGCAGGCATTTGCGCCACCGGAGTTCAGAACAACGGCGCGAACTACTTGGCCTTTCACTACTTGACGACTCCAGATAACTGGAGCTGCAACAACTTTGTTTGATGTAAAGACCGCAGTGCCAAAAAAAGAGGGGCCTGTATTTGAAATCAGCGTTAAATCCAAAGCCCCAGTGCTCTTTAGCCCTGCAACACAGGCCGCACCAACAAAACCTTGAGGCAGCTTCATGCGCCTAAACCATCAGTTGATAGACCAGAGCCTTCATGAAAACCAGTAATGATGTTTGCATTTTGAATCGCTTGGCTAGCTGCGCCTTTACCTAAATTATCAAGTGCAACGCTTATGACTAGACGGTTAGTGTGCTCATCAACTGCGACCTGTATTTGAACCTTGTTGGAGCCTGTAACAGATCCAGTTTTAGGCATCTGCCCGAGTGGTAGAACATCCACAAAGTATTCATCGGAATAATGCTTTGAAAAAAGATCATGAGCTGCCTGTGAATTCATAGGCTTGTTCAGTTTCGCCGTAACCGTTGCAAGAATGCCACGAGGCATGGGAGCCAGAATAGGCGTGAAAGAAATCTTCACGTCCTTTTGAGCAATCGCAGAGACTGCTTGCTCAATTTCGGGCGTGTGCTGATGAACTCCCCCGAATTTGTAAGAAGTCAGAGAACCCATCACTTCACTTGCAATTAAGTTGATCTTGGCGCTTCTTCCAGCCCCTGTCGTTCCAGATGCAGCAACTACTACGACATCACTCACATCCACATGATTGACCGCTGGCGCGATACCCAATGTGATTGCTGTTGCATAGCAACCTGGATTAGCAACCCTGCTCTCTTTAGCGATAGCAGCACGTTGCCCGGTAGATAGTTCAGGCAATCCATAGACCCAAGCCCCTGCATGCGCTCCGCCGTAATACTTATCCCATTGAGCCGAATCTTCTAATCTGTAGTCAGCGCCTAAATCAACAATCTTGGCAGTCGTTGGAATCTTTTTGATCAGTGATGCTGACTCACCATGAGGCAGCGCGATAAAAACTAATTCGATATCTGAAAAATCTATCTCTGAAACAGCCAAAAACTTCTCGCCATTGTGAGTTGTTAGGTGTGGGTGCACTGATGTGACAAGTTCGCCGGCATTTGAATGAGCACTAATGGCAGTAACCTGGAAATGAGGATGGACTGCTAACAACCGAAGGAGTTCTCCCCCGGCATAGCCACTTGCACCGATGACCGCTGTTTTCATGAACCTAGGATATAACGAGGTCGATATTTATGCAAACACATGCATATTTATGCGGTGCGGACTACTGCCCCGCACTTCTTGGCCGCTACTGCTGTAGCTGCCTCACGCATTGCCGATACTTCATCGCCAGTCAGGGTGCGATCTGGTGCTCGAAAGACCAGAGTGAAAGCCAGGGAAATCTTGCCATCACCAATCTTGTCGTAGCGATCAAAGAGTGAAATGGATTCGAGTAAATCTCCTGCTCCTTGAGTCAACGCCGCTTGAACTTCGGCCGCAGTCACCTTTTCATCCACAATCAATGCCACATCTTGCAAAGCCGCCGGCATTGTTCCAACTCTCGTTGGTCGAACCAACGTGGAATCCGGGAGAGCGCTCAAGCCAACGGCAAATGCAACGCTCCGCTCTGGCAATCCATACTTAGCGATAATTCGTGGATGAAGTTCACCGGCATGTGCCACAGCTTTACCATCAACAATTAATTCAGCACAGCGACCTGGATGCCACGGCGCAAAGTCTGAGCGCTTGATACTCCATTCAAGATTACACAGAGCAAGAATATCTTGGGCATATTCAATTGCGTCGTGCCAAGTGTAAGCACGGGCTTTACCGTGCCAATTCTCATTCTCTACTTTGCCCACCAATAATCCAGCAACGTGATATGCCTGTGGTGGAACTGATGCAAATATCTCTTCAATGACCTTTTGAGTCGGGCGCTTGCCCAAATCTGGAGAAATGGCAGGCACCAATTTCTGTGCACTACGGAAAATTGAACCCATTTCAAAGATTGCAAAGTCTTTAGCGCCACGACTGATATTGCGCTGAGCAACTTCGATTAATCCGGGAACTAAATGAACTCGCATCAATGGGAACTCTTCTGACATTGGATTTGCAATCGCATAAGTAGAAGCGCGCTCACCAACAAAGCCCATTGCATCAATTGTTTCTTGGTTAGTAAATGGGAAAGTTTGAACTTCGGCTAATCCACGACTAGCTAACATCGTGGCAACCGCTCTACGACGCTTTTGTGTTGGGGTTAAAGATGCATGTAAGGGACGAGGTGGCAAGATAGAAGGAATCTTGTCGTAACCAATCATGCGCGCTACTTCTTCAGTAAAGTCAGCAATACCCAATAGGTCTGCGCGCCATGATGGTGGATCAATGACCCAGCTCTTCTCATCCACATCACAGCCAACAAGGCGAAGGATGCGTGCAACTTCAGCGTTTGGAACCTCAAAACCCAGAATCTTCGAAATATAAGTCGGGTCGATCTTCACGACCGGGGCATAAACAGGCTCTCCTGCAACCACTGTTGCCACGTGCACCGCTGAGCTATGAGCCGTTAATAGTTGAACAAATCGCGCTGATGCGAATTCGGCTAGCGATGGATCAACGCTTCGCTCTAAACGCCTTGATGCCTCTGAAGAGAGCTTATGTCTGCGCGAATTCTTGGCAATACATACTGGATCAAAGCGCACCGCTTCTAGTGCGATATCTGTTGTCGTCTGAGTGATCTCTGATGAAAGCCCACCCATAGTTCCTGCAAGGGCTAATGGTTGATCATCATCACAGACCATCAAATCATCTGGATCCAACGTGCGCTCTTGGCCATCTAGCGTGACAAACTTTTGTGCCTTACCAGCACGCTTGATGGTTAAGCCGCCTTTGATCTTTGATTTATCGAAAGCGTGTAATGGTTGGCCAAGTTCTAACATGACATAGTTTGTAACATCCACAACAAGTGAAATTGAGCGCATGCCCATCTTTTCAATACGACGGCGCATCCATAGCGGTGTTGTGGCTTTAGTATCAAAGTTAGACAAGGTACGAAGATAGAAAACTGAGGCCGATGATTTATCCTCAATCTTTGCGCTCACTCCCTTGCCGGTTTCTGAAAACTTTAGAGAACGAAGCGCGTCGACAGGATCTGTGAATGTGAGACCAAGTGAGCCTGCGACCTCGCGGGCGATTCCTCGAATGCTCAATGCATAACCGCGATCGGGGTTAACTGCCACATCAAAGATCACATCGTTAATCTGCAAACCTTCGACTGCATCTGCGCCAATCTTTGCATCTGCTTCTGAGAAAACCATAATGCCTGCATGCTCATCGCTGATGCCTAGCTCACGAGCAGAACAAATCATTCCATTAGAGGTTTTGCCATAAGTCTCACGAGCACCGATTGCAAAATTACCAGGCAGTACTGCCCCTGGAAGTGCGGCAACAATCATGTCCCCCACTGCAAAGTTTGTAGCACCACAGATAACGTAACGAACTTCCTTCTCGCCACAATCCAATCCCACATAGCGAATTGGCTTTTTGTGTTCAGTTAACTCTTCAATGGAGAGCACTTTGGCAAATTTGAGTGGACCAGTTAAATCAGAGCCCTGGTAGATAATTTCTTCAACTTCAAAGCCAACTCTGATTAACCCATCAGAGATTTCATCTGCACTTACCTTTGCAGGGATATCAACAAATTCTTTAATCCACGATAGCGGTGCGCGCATTAGAGCCCCACCCCGAATTGGCGAGTAAAACGTAAATCGCCCTCAACGATGTCATGCATATCGGTTATGCCGTGTCGCACCATCAATGTGCGCTCTAATCCCATTCCAAATGCAAAACCACTATAAACATCTGTATCTATTCCACAGCTTTGTAGCACCTTTGGATTGACC
>JBDLTD010000088.1:0-4697 GCA_039799185.1 Actinomycetota bacterium
AGTAAAAAATGGATTTCAAATGCAGGAATCTCAGAGTTCTATACCGTCGTTGCTCAAAGTGATGCCTCCCTTGGCTCTAAAGGAATAACCGCATTCGTAGTTGAAAAATCTGACCCAGGCGTATCTTTTGGTTCACCAGAAAAGAAGATGGGCTTTAGAGGTTCACCAACGCGTGAGGTTTATTTCGACAACGTAAAGCTTGCAGATGATCGCCGCATAAGCGAAGTGGGCGAAGGATTTGCACTAGCGATGAATACTCTTGATCACACACGCATCACCATTGCTGCTCAAGCCCTAGGAATCGCCCAAGGCGCCCTTGATGTTGCAACTCAGTATTCACATGAGCGCAAGCAGTTCGGTAAAGAGATATTTGATTTCCAAGGCGTTCAATTCATGTTGGCAGATATGGCGATGAATATTGAAGCTGCCCGTCAATTAACTTATGTGGCTGCATCAAAGAGTGAGAGCAATGAAAAGGATCTACGTTTCTTCTCAGCGGCAAGTAAGTGCTTTGCTAGTGATGTAGCAATGAAGGTAACAACTGATGCAGTTCAGATCTTGGGCGGCTACGGCTATGTCTCAGATTATCCAGTTGAGCGAATGATGCGAGATGCCAAGCTAACTCAGATTTATGAGGGTACGAATCAAATTCAACGAATAGTTATGGCGCGCAATCTTCCTAGCGCTTAAATCTCACTATGAGTGAAGGTGTTGCAGCAGCATCTAGTGGAATGTCATGGGATTCACGGGGCAAAGTTTCACTCGTTAATTCACCTGCATGAACTAAACCAATTTTCCACCCAGGCAATGTTGGTAGTGCGCGATCATAAAAACCACCACCTTGTCCCATTCGAAATCCTTCTTGGTCAATACGAAGTGCTGGCGTAATGACTGCGCCGACATCACTTGTGTCTGTTACGGCCGGACCAATTGGTTCAGAGAGATTCTTGGTTACTTTTATATTCGTTGGATTGCCATCCCACTGAACCCATTCAATAACTAAGCCGTTAACTCGGGGGAGTAAGAGTTTTTTACCATCTGCGAGAAAAGCTTTATTGATTTCAGTAGTGCTGGGCTCTTGGGCATATGAAAAATATGAGCAGATTGTTGTTGCACTGACTATCTCTGGGGCTTTCAAAATGACATTGAAATTGGTTGGAATGAATTTTTGAACCCGTTCACGGCGGTAGCGATCTCGCAACTGCTTCTTGAGTGTGTTCTGATTCATTGCTTCTGCCCTCCGGTTTCCACGCCTAAATCCCAAAGATTACTGACCTCAACAAGTATGGTGTGATTATGGCAGAGCACACGCGGGTTGATGAGTTTTTGACTTCACTTTTAGCGATTTGCAAACCGCTTGATTCTTTTGAAATGCCATTACTGGATGCCCATGGTGCAACGCTGTCTCAAGATGTCTTTGCAGGAGAGCGCTTGGTAATGAAAGCCGGATCTAGAATCCGCTCAACTCAAATTGGTTTAGCAGCATCTATTGGACTCGATCACTTACCCACCCGACCACATCCACGTGTTGTGGTGATGTCCGCTGGCCCAGATCTAGTTGAACCAGGTAAAACGCTTAAAGATGATGAAGAGTTTGAGACTAACTCCTGGATGCTCACAACTGCTGTGCGCGAAGTAGGAGCGGTTGCTTATCGCGTGCACTCAATCCCAGATGATGAAGCACAGTTGCAGAACTTGATTGAAGATCAATTAGTACGTGCAGACTTAATCATTATCAGCGGTGAGCGCCATGATGATTCATTTGATTTGATTACCCGCACTATTTCAAACATGGGTGAAATTACAACCGTGGATATGGCAATAGAGATGAGTGGTCGACATAACTTTGGCCTTATTGGCCCAGATAAAACGCCTGTCATTACTCTTCCGGGAGATCCAATTGCGGCATATATTTCTTTTGAACTCTTTGTTCGTCCAATGATTCGCACAATGTTGGGTGCAGCAACCATTCACCGTCCTAGCGTTAAAGCTAAGTTAGAAAAGGCAATTGAATCCAGTGATGGAGTGCGCTCATATATCCGCGCAGCCCTTTCTGAAGACGGCAAGTCGGTTACACCACTGACACATCAAGAGGAGATTTCAACTCTTTCAGATGCCTCAGCATTTATTGCCGTTGGTGAAAAAGATGTTAATTTGAAAGCTGGCGATGAAGTAACTGTTGTGGTCTTAGAGCGCAGATACATTTAAGTAGTCTTATGACGCATTCATGGCCGGTAGTACTTAATAGCGAAGATCTATCACTGCGGGCATTGAGATTTAGAGATCGTGTGCGTTGGAATAATGTCCGAGCCGAAAATCGTGATTGGTTATCTCCTTGGGAAGCCACAATTCCAATCATTGCTGGGGATGCTGCGGAGAACCCCAGTCAGCTCCCTTCCTACTTTGAAATGGTGCGCACGCTTAACTCTGAGGCCCGAAATGGCCGCTCATTTTCATTTGCAATCTGGCATCAGAACAATTTAATTGGGCAGATCTCATTAGGCGGCGTGATTCTTGGCGCAATGCGAGGCGGGCATATTGGTTATTGGATTGATAAAAACTATGCAAATAAGGGCTTCACAACGCAAGCGGTTATGGCCGTAACGGAGTATTCATTTTCTGCGCTGAACCTTCACCGCATTGAAATCAACATCAGGCCCGAAAACACTGCTTCAAGGCGAGTAGCTGAGAAAGCTGGCTATATTTTTGAGGGAGAACGTCCCCGCTATTTACATATCGCAGGTAGTTGGCGAGACCACGTCGTATTTGTTAAAGAAAATCCTGGCGTTAAGTAGGCTCTAAATCCCAAGTTCTGCTGGTCTCATCCTTTATCTTTATGCATCATGGCTTCCGGACTTATCTATATTGCGATCATTGGTATGTGGGTCGCATATTTCGCACCCCGTTGGATCCATGACCGCAACGAATTTTCTGGTAAATCTGTTGAGCGATTTAAGAGTGCACTCATTGTTGTTGCAAATTCATCGCCGCAAGGAGTTTCCGGGAGCGGATCAATTCATATTGATTTAGATCGCGAAGCAAAAATTGCGCAACTTCTTATGCGCAGAAGAATTATGTTCTTTGTTCTAACAGGTTCTCTAACTACAACACTTGTGGGTGGTTTCATGAATACGATGCCTTTTATTTACTCATTAGTTCCCCTAACAGGGGTTTTGATTTATGTTGCAAGTGTTCGTCGTCAAACAATTGCCGACAAGATTCAATACCGACGCGTGCAACAACTTCATCGCCGCACATCCGGCGTTTCAGCAACCAACTTAGCTGAAGTTGTAACACCAAAACCTTCACAAGAACATTGGATTCCACTTTCTGAGCGCGAACTTAAAGGCGTTGTACTTTTGCCTAAGGGAACTGCAGCAGTTCGCCAAACATGGGAACCTGCAGAAGTACCAGCACCAACTTATGTCAGTGCACCTAAAGCAATTATTCCTAAGCGCGTTATTGATTTAACAATTCCTGGAGCATGGAGTGATGAGCAAGAGCGTCTAGAACGCGAAGCATTAGCTGCTGCTTCACCTTCACGTGATGAAATCTTTGATCAACAACTAGCTGATGAAGCAGTTGAACGTCTTAATCAGGCGCGCGCTTCTAACGAATAGTTAGATCCACGAGCTCAACCACATACGTTGCAACCAAGCATCGTATGTGATTACTTCGCCTGTGAAAATTGGTATAAAGTAGAGGAAGTTCAAAAAGATTACTGTTACAAAAGCTGCAACTAATGCTTGCGAGATCCCTGATTTTAAAGAACTATCCAGCAATAGTTTTGCGCAATACACAAGGGCCAGAATCATGAAAGGCTCGAAAATAACTGCATAGAAGGTAAAGACCGTGCGGGCTTGAAAGAAGAACCACGGCAAGTATCCGGCAGCCATTCCAAGCACAATTAAATTCAACGCAGGCTCAGTCGTGCGCTTAACTAAGGCACGTAACCAAAACCCAATAACAACTGCAACAGCAATAGTTCCTGCCCACCAAAGAAGTGGCGTTCCTATAGCTAATACTTCTTGTGCACAGTTATCGCTACCGCAACCCTTTGGTGACTCATAGAAGAAAGAAGTTGGTCTACCCATGACCATCCAACTCCAAGGATTAGCTTGATAAGAATGTTTCTCAGTTAATCCAGTATGAAAGCCCAGCATCTCTGAGTGATAGTGAATCCAGGAAATAAATGGATTTGATGACCATTGGCGATCCCAACCGCGGTTGCTAAGAAACCAACCAGTCCAAGAGGTGATGTAAACAATGACTGGAAGGAATCCATATTGAATGAATTTCATAATTGTTGGTTGAACTAATTCTTTAGATGGATGCTTCGAGAAGATTCTATAAAGAGAAACAAAGAGCATTGCAACTAAGAAATAAACTGCGCTCCATTTACAACCCATCGCTAAACCTATGGCGATGGCAGCAAGCCAATGTCTTTGCTGATGCCATAAGTAAACTGCCAGAAGAACAAAGAAAGTTAAAAAGAGATCAAGCAGGGCGGTCCGTGAGTGCACAAGTACCAAACCATCACAAGCCATTAAAAATGCACCGATACCAGTTAATAACGGTGAATAGAACAGCACATGAACTAATCGGGCAAAGAGCAAGATAAGTAATGTGCCAATGATTGCTGTTGCAAAACGCCAACCAAATTCATTGTCACCAAAGAGCTTGATACCTGAAGCTAT
>JBDLTD010000089.1:0-4686 GCA_039799185.1 Actinomycetota bacterium
CGATGCTTTGAAGTTGAACGTCGACTACGTGAACTCCTTGATATTCCTGTTTTCCATGATGATCAACATGGAACTGCCATTGTTGTTCTGGCTGCGCTTCGAAATGCACTCAAGTTTGTGAAGAAAGATCTTGGTTCTGTAAAGATTGTTTTAAGTGGTGTTGGCGCGGCTGGAAATGCAATCGCTCGCTTGCTCACACTCAGTGGAGCTAAGAACATTATTGGCTTCAACCATCATGGCGTCATCCATAACCAGATGAAATCTGATGATTCAATGCAACAGTGGTTTATTGATAACAGCAACCCACATAACTTTGTTGGCACAATGCCAGAAGCTCTCGTTGGCGCTGATGTCTTTATCGGTGTGAGCGCTCCAAACATTCTCAAAGAAGCCGACATTTCAACTATGGCTAAGGATTCAATTATCTTTGCACTTGCTAATCCAGATCCTGAGGTTGATCCGGTTCTGGCACGTAAGTATGCAACCGTTGTTGCCACAGGTCGCAGTGATCAACCAAATCAAATTAACAATGTCTTGGCATTCCCTGGAATTTTCCGAGGATTACTCGATGCCAATGCCCACAAGATCACCGATAAATTATTAGTTGCAGCCGCTGAAGCTATCGCTGACTGCGTTTCGCCTGAGCAACTCAATGCTTCATTTATTGTGCCCAGTGTCTTTGACCCAAATGTGACTAAGGCTGTAGCTGCGGCGGTTAAGAAGTCAGTGTGATTGAACTAGCCGCATCATTTGATGCTCAACTATCGAACCTTGCGCCATATTTAATTTATTTAATTACAGGTGCAATTATTTTCTTTGAAACCGGTGTTTTATTTGCCTTCTTTCTCCCTGGCGATTCAATTCTCTTTAGCGCAGGTTTAGTTGCAGCAGCCCATGGAGATGTAAACATTGTCATTCTTGTGACCGTCATCTTTATCGCTGCCTTCTTTGGGGATCAAATAGGTTTTGTTTTGGGCCGTTTAGTGGGCCGTCCATATCTTGAACGACATAACTCTCCGCGCATGCAAAGGATGATTGCTCGTTCTGAGCGCTTCTATGAACAAACAGGTTGGTGGGCAGTAGTTGCTGCGCGCTTCTTCCCTTGGATCCGCACCTTTGTTCCACCTATTGCTGGTGCTTCAAAGATGAATTACTACAAGTTCCTATCAGCTAACGCGCTCGGTGCATTGCTGTGGGGCGTAGGAATAACTCTTGCGGGTTATTACGCAGCAACATTGCCATGGGTGAAGACATGGTCTTATGCAATTGCAGCCTTCTTTATTACTGCCTCTTTGGTTTCTGCACTCGTGAACTACTTACGCCACCGGCGATAACACCTAAGTACGTCATAACAATTCCAGTCACAAGATAAGCACTTACATTCACGCCATTTGTTGGTGAAACTAAATCAATTACTAAGGATCCGACTAGCTGTCCGCCAACACTAAAGAGTGTGAAAGTTAAAACACCTAGGTGTTGCACAATCGTTGAGGTGAAAGCGATGTAAATAACGCCAATTACCCCACCGGTGTATATCCACCAAGGGCCAACAGGCAATGGAACCAGCTCGATTTTTCCTATGAGAACCCCACCCAGAATAAGAATGACAAGAAGCGATGTTCCCGTGATGAAGTTAAGTAGTGAAGTAGTGAAGCTTTGGTGTGAATACTCATTGATTTGGCCATTAAGTGCCCGCTGTACACCCACTACAGCCCCAGCTATACATCCCAGCACTACAGCAAAAAGTGAAAGATTCTTGGCATCAATGCGATCAAAGACAGAAACAAAGACTGCTAAAACAGTTAATACGGCGGCTGCAACCCGGCGCCCGGAAATAAGTTTCTTGCCACCACCGGTCAGGCCGATTCGATCCACAACCAGAGACATTGCGGTTTGTCCCGCAATTGATGCCACTGAATAGATTGCAACACCAATAAGGGGAACAATATGAGTTTGAATTGCTACAAAGCTTCCACCTAAGGCTCCAGCAAGTAGCTTCCATCGGGCAATCTCTTTGTTAGCAACTGCCGCACGTAAGTTCTTTATACCTTCTTTAATGGATGGATTTAATGCAGCAATCGCGGCAATAATGATTAATCCGGAACCAAAAGAAACCAGCGCTGCTTCTAAACCATTATTGAGTCGATGCGAGAGTTCACCATTTGCACGAGCCTGCAAAGCAATCATTAAGCCGGAAAGTGCGGCAAGAAGATCTAAACGCATCTACTAATGCGTGCCGCTAAACTCTCGCTTGTCGGCAATCCAATCCATCAGTGCAAACAAAACTCCAGAGCCAACAAATGTCAGGTGAATTACGATTCTCCATTTGGTTCCTGCACCAACATGGTCCTGACCAGATAGTTCAATAAAGTCTTTAAGTAGTTCAATTACTGAAATTGCTACTAAAGAACCGATTAACTTAATTTTCAAGCCACTAAAGTCAATAGTTCCCATCCAATGAGGACGATCCTTTGACTCTGTTGCCACATCGATTCGAGAAACGAAGTTCTCATATCCTGCAAAAATAACCATCAAAATAAGGTTAGCGAGCAACGTTAAATCTAAGAGTGCAAGTAGATCTAGAGTGAAACTCTGTGGGGTTGCATCGCCAATTTTTTCAGCTAAGTGGATAAATTCAATAATAAAGCGATAACCCAAAAGAGCTAGTGCGCCAACTAATCCTAAATAGAGCGGGGCTAGTAGAAAGCGAGAACGAAAGAGGATTACTTCGATGGCATGCGATATTTGACTCATGTAGAGAATTTTAACTTATCCCTCAAGTAAAACTGTGACCTGAAGCCATTCTTCCTCGAGTCTATTTTTCTCGCCGCGCAACTGTGCTAACTCATTAGTAATTTCATTCAAACGGTCGGCATCAAAAGATGCACCTTCTTGCTCACCCTCAAGTTCGGTAATCCGTGTATCGGCTTTTTCCATTTGTCGCTCAAGGCGGACTTTGTCCTTTTTGAGTTGGCGTTCCTCAGCAGCGCTAGAAGTTTTCTTCTCTTTGGGTGCGCTGGCATCGGGTTGCAAGGCTTCATGGCGAAGCTCTAAGTATTCATCCACTCCTCGTGGAAGATCTCTCACATTCTTATCCCCCAACAAACCAACAAAGCGATCACAAACGCGCTCTAAGAAATACCTATCGTGGGAAATAACAATCAAGGTCCCGCCATAGCCATCAAGCAAATCTTCAAGTTCAGTCAGGGTTTCAATATCAAAATCATTTGTAGGCTCATCGAGTAATAAAACATTGGGACTATCCATGAGCAAACGTGTGAGTTGTAGGCGTCGTTTTTCACCGCCTGATAAATCACCAACTGGAGTCCATTGTGATTCGCGATCAAAACCTAAGCGCTCACAGAGTTGTGAAGCAGATAGTTCTCGTCCCCCGCCTATTTCAACACGGTTAGCAACCTTTTCAACTGCTTCTAACACTCGCCACGTGGGATCTAACTCATCTAGATGTTGTGTAAGAAAAGCTGCTTTAACAGTTATTCCTGTTACAAGTTTTCCTGCTGTTGGTTGAATTTCACCCACCAGAGTTTTCATCAGCGTTGTCTTACCCGCACCATTAATACCCACTATGCCAATGCGATCTCCAGGACCAACATTCCAATACAAATCATTAATTAATTCATTATCACCAAGTTTGACCTGAACATGGTGGGCTTCATAAACAGTCTTACCTAAACGGTTGAGAGCAAATTTAAGGAGCTCACCTTGGTTGCGTGGCTCAGGCTCACCTGCAATTAAAACATTTGCGGCATCGACTCGAAACTTAGGCTTTACCGTTTGCGCAGGTGCTCCCCGGCGCAGCCAAGCAAGTTCTTTCTTAATCAACATATTTCGACGCTGATCCATAACTGATGTTTGGCGAGCTCGTTCTGCTTTGGCTAAAACAAAAGCACTATAGCCGCCATCATATTCTTCAACTTTTCCGCCAACTACTTCCCATGTGCGATCGGTGACAGCATCTAGAAACCAACGATCGTGCGTTACAACTGTTACCGCTAATCCTTTTCGGTTATTTAAATATTCCGCCAGCCAAGCAACACCTTCAACATCTAAATGGTTCGTTGGCTCATCCAGCAAAATTAAATCGAGTTCATTGATGAGTAGCTTGGCTAATCCCACACGTCTGCGTTCTCCACCGGAAAGTGTTCCGAATTTTCTTTCAAATAAGTGATCATCAAAGCCACCAAATAAACCTATAAATACTTCGCGGATTCCGGAATCACTTGCCCATTCGTGCGTTGGTTTATTGCCGAGTACAACATCTCGCACAGTTGCATCAGCTGGTGCGTTATCTACTTGTGAGAGCAAGCCAATATTTGTGTCATTTGATTTAGTTACGCGTCCAGCATCTGGTGATTCAAATCCAGACATAATTTTCATCAGCGTGCTTTTGCCGCTGCCATTTCTTCCAACAATTCCGATGCGATCACCTTCTGAGATACCCAGTGATACGCCATCTAGGAGCGCGCGAATATCGAAAGCCTTTGAGACTTCCTCTAAATTAAGAAGATTGCGCGCCATGGTGACAGAGCGTACCTTTCAACCATGAACGTCACTGACCGCCAATACGCCCTCGATCTAGATAAAAACGATCCGCTGGCACACTTCAAATCAAAGTTCGTGGTTACTGACCCAGCGATGTGTTATCTCGATGGAAATTCACTCGGT
>JBDLTD010000090.1:0-4489 GCA_039799185.1 Actinomycetota bacterium
GGCCGTGCAACCTATGAAGATGCATATGGCTACAGCAAGTTTGCACGTATTGCACTTGGCACAAACGATATTGATTTCCGTTCACGCCTTTCCTCTAAAGAAGAGCGTGAATTCCTTGCAGCACGTGTAGTTGGTTCTACTACAACATATATGGATATTGATCGCGCAGATCACGTCCTACTTGTTGGCTTTGAGCCAGAAGAAGAATCTCCAATCGTTTTCTTGCGCATTAATAAGCAAGTACGAAAGCGCGCACTTAAGGTCACGGCAATTGCAACAAAACTTTCAATTGGTGTTGAAAAACTTAAGGGTGATTTCGTAAAGGTTGCTCCAGGAGCTGAAGCTGCTGCTATTGCTTCCCAATCACTTACTTCAAAATCAGTGATTTTAGTGGGGGAGCGAGCTGCTGAAAGTGCTGGAGTATTAAGTGCAGTTGCAGCTCTTGCTGATTCAAGCAGTGCAAAGATTGCATGGATTCCACGTCGTGCAGGAGAGCGCGGTGCACTTGAAGCTGGCGCTATCGGCAACGTATTGCCTGGTGGTCGTCCAGTAACAGATGCATCAGCGCGAGTAGATATTGCAGCGGTGTGGGGAACAGACTCATTGCCAAGTGCAGAAGGCAAGAGCACCCAAGAGATTTATGCAGCAGTTAATGCTGGTGAAATCGGTGCACTAGTTATTGGTGGTGTTGATCCACTTGATGGTGAAAATAGCCAAGATGCACTTGCTGCACTTGAAAAGGCTTTTGTTGTTTCTCTAGAAATTGCCAGCAGCGCAGTCACTCAACATGCAGATGTTGTTTTGCCAGTTGCTGCAGTTACTGAAAAGAGTGGATCATTTTTGAACTGGGAAGGCCGTCCTCGCGCATTTGATGCAGCAGTTCAAGATTCATTTAATCGCAGCGATCTACGTATTCTTTCAATGATTGCCGAAGAGATGGGCACATCAATAAATCTCGGAACTGTTACAGCAGCGATTAAAGAAATTGCTTCCCTTGGTAAGTGGGAGGGTGCTCGCGTAACAATGAACAAAGTTTCTGCATCTGCTCAGCCAACCGTCAGTGGAGATCAATTCATTCTTACATCTTGGCGCCGCCTGCTAGATCTTGGAACTTTGCAGCAAGGTGAAGAAAACCTTGCAGGAACTGCCCGTGCAACTGTTGCAGTTATTTCACCTAAGCGCGCTGGCGCACTTGGTGTGGTCGATGGCGACAAACTTAAGATTTCAACTTCTTTAGGTTCAGTAACTTTGAGCGCTCTTGTTGAAGATATTCATGATGACGCAGTCTGGGCACCACGTAATTCACGCGGTTCTCAATTACTAGTAAATCTAGGCGTTGCACATGGCGCAGTAGTGAGTGTGGTGAAGATATGACAACAGCAGAGCTCATTGCCGCAGATTCAGGGACAACCATTCTCATCAAGGCACTCTTAGTCTTTATTTTCTGTGTTGTTCTAACACTTATGTCGGTATGGGGAGAGCGTCGCCTTGTTGGTCGCATGCAGGAGCGCCCAGGCCCTAACCGTGTTGGTCCATTTGGTTTAATTCAAGCTTTAGCTGATGGTGTGAAGTTAGCGCTTAAGGAAGATTTGATTCCAGCGGCCGCAGATAAGATTGTGTTCGTTCTTGCACCAATTATTAGTGCAACAACATGCTTTATGTCTTTTGCTGTAATTCCTATTACTGGCGAAGTTTCACTCTTTGGCAAGACCACAGCCATGCAGTTAACTGATCTTCCAGTTGGTGTTTTGTATGTGTTAGCAATTGCATCAGTGGGTGTGTATGGAATTGTGTTGGCGGGTTGGTCATCTGGTTCTACATATCCACTTCTAGGCGGATTGCGCTCAAGTGCCCAAGTTATTTCATATGAAGTTGCTATGGGGCTTTCATTAGTTGCGGTCTTTATTTATGCAGGCTCAATGTCAACTTCTGACATCGTGGCAGCGCAAACAACGTGGTGGTATGGCGTTGTGCTGTTCCCATCATTTGCAATCTATGCAATCTCAATGGTGGGTGAAACTAACCGCGCACCTTTCGATTTAGCTGAAGCAGAAGGTGAACTAGTTGGTGGTTTCCACACTGAGTATTCATCACTTAAGTTCGCACTCTTCTTCTTGGCTGAATATGTAAATATCATTGCAGTTTCAGCCCTTGCTACAACTCTCTTCCTTGGTGGCTACCACGCACCTCCAGGACTTGGATTTACTGAATCCTGGCTGGGTGGTTGGTTCACTGGCATCTGGTTCTTCTCAAAGGTGCTTGTTTTCTTCTTCGTATTCGTTTGGCTACGCGGCACACTCCCACGCCTGCGTTATGACCAATTCATGCAGTTTGGTTGGAAGATCTTGATTCCAGTATCAATTCTGTGGATCTTGGTTGTTGCAACCCTTCGCACACTTTCACTAGAAGGTGCTCCACGCGTTGTTGTTGTTGGTTTTGCAAGCTTTGTAGTCCTGCTCGTAATGGCAGCAAATATTGGTTTTGATAATGCAAAGAAGAAAAAGTTGGCCTCACTTGAAGTTGAAACCAGCGAGCCTTCTTTTGCAGTTCCAACTGTTCCAATGAATGTTTCAAACATCAATGTGTCACAAAGTAGCAAGGGAGGCGATCATGTCTGAGGAACTCGAACCGCTAAAGAAGAGCGAGATTTCTGTTAACGATATCGCCTACACACAGATGGAAACAGGCGAATCAGTTGGACTACTTGGACACCTGAAAGGTTTCTGGATTCCATTTTCTAAGATTTTTAAGAAGACTCTTACAGTTGAATACCCAGAAGTTAAAGCGCCAACTGCAGAGCGCTTCCACGGTCGCCACCAACTTAACCGCCACCCAGATGGTTTAGAAAAATGTATTGGTTGCGAGCTTTGTGCTTGGGCATGCCCAGCAGATGCCATTTATGTTGAAGGTGCAAATAACACCCCTGAGAATCAAATGTCTCCAGGAGAGCGCTACGGCAAGGTCTATCAAATTAACTATTTGCGCTGTGTTTTCTGCGGACTATGCATTGAAGCTTGTCCTACACGTGCTCTAACAATGACAAATGAATATGAATTAGCCGATGAATCACGTGAAAAGTTAATCTTTGAAAAAGAAGATTTGTTAGCACCACTTCGCCAAGGAATGTTGATGCCTCCGCATCCAATGTATCCAGATATGGATGACAGCAATTACTACAAGGGCGATGTGAAGCAATCACACCCATCCCAGGACGTGAAATAGATGCTTGATTTAGCTATCTCAGTGGGTCAAACACAGACACCAGAAGCTGTTTTGTTCTGGGTGCTTGCTCCATTGACGGTTGCTGCAGCGTTAGGAATGTTGCTTGTTAAGAAGGCTGTTCACTCAGCAATTTTGATGGCATCAGTAATGATCAACTTAGCGATCTTCTATATTGCACAAGATGCACTATTTCTTGGAATTGTTCAGATCGTTGTTTACACCGGAGCAGTAATGATGCTCTTCCTCTTTATTCTCATGCTTGTTGGTGTTGATTCCTCTGATTCATTAACGGAAACAATTCCAGGGCTTCGACCAATTGCTATTACCGCAGCGGTTGGCTTTGGTGGATTGATGGTTTCTCTGATTGGTCGTGCAACTCTTGGTAGAAACGCAATTGGATTAGAGGCAGCGAATTCCATTGGAAACGTTAAAGGCATCGCTCAACTCCTATTTTCAACATATGTCTGGCCATTTGAAGTTGTCTCAGCACTTCTTATTACTGCAGCTTTAGGCGCAATGGTTCTTGCACATCACCAAAGCATTCAAGTGCGACCAACACAGCGCCAACTTTCAACACAACGATTCCGTGGTGAATCACTTGCTAATGCTGCTGGTCTTCCAGCACCAGGAGTATTTGCTCGCCACAACGCTGTAGATGTTCCAGCTTTATTGCCAGATGGCACACCAGCTGCCAACTCGATTAACGCCACTTTGCAAGCACGTGGTGACATGTTGACTTCAGGAACATTTGAACTTGGCAAGGTCGACACCAGTAAGGGAGAGGAGAAGTAAATGGATGCAGCGAATTATCTATATCTATCCGCACTTCTCTTCACTATCGGCGCTGTGGGAGTTGTTGTTCGACGCAATGCAATCGTTGTATTTATGTGTGTGGAACTCATGCTCAATGCAGCAAATCTAGCTTTTGTGACTTTTTCTAGAATTAATGGAGATCTCAACGGCCAAGTAGTGGCCTTCTTTACGATGGTTGTTGCTGCGTGTGAGGTTGTTGTTGGTCTAGCAATCATTGTGACTATTTATCGTTCCCGACGTTCAGCATCAGTTGATGATGCTAGTTTGTTGAAGCGATAGCCATGACTACTTCAAACAGCCTCGTTTATTTAATTGCTCTGCCATTACTGGGCGCAACAATCCTTTTACTTGCTGGCCGGCGTGCTGATAAGTGGGGCCACATTCTTGGAACTCTTATGTCGGCCTCATCTTTTGCTGTTGGTCTCTATCAACTCTCATTGATGTTGGGCCGATC
>JBDLTD010000091.1:0-4450 GCA_039799185.1 Actinomycetota bacterium
ACGTGATCGTCTTTTAGCTTTAGTAGATGAAACTGATGCAAAGGTTTTATCTTTTGATGGAGTTGTTCCTTATCCAGGTGTAATAGCTGCGCGTAATGCCAACCCTAAGTTGAAACTTGTGTGGGTTCGTCGTGGACTGTGGCAAAAAAAGCCTCAACGTTTCATCTTAGGTTTACAAGCAAAAATGATGGATGCAATTGTTGAACCAGGAGATATTGCCCGTGCTTATGACTTTGGCCCAACATCAAAGCGCAATGACTCTGTTTTAACGGCGCCCGTCTCACTTTTTAGAAAAGAAGATGCACTATCTCGCGAAGAAGCTCGCAAAGCACTTGGGCTCGATCTCAATCGCCCAGTTGCATTAGTTCAACTGGGAACTGGCGACAGCGATGTTAACCACAAGATGACTGCAGCTCTTGAAGGATTGTTGGGCTGGAAAGACCTACAAGTTGTTTTAACTAAAGCCCCAATTGATAAAGATGGAAACTCTTTAGCTCCAGAGGGCCTAGATATTAAAGTTGCCCGCTATTTTCCATTAGCAAAGGTGCTGCATGCATTTGATGCAGGCATTTGTGCAACTGGGTATAACGGCGTGCACGAACTATTGCCAGCACAAGTACCAACAGTCTTTGTTTCAAATATCCGTGGAACCGATGATCAAGAGGCTCGAGCTCGTTGGTGTCATGATTTTGGCTATGCATTGCGCGCAGATCAAGCTGATTTAGCTGATATTACAAAGACAGTGAAAAAATTGCAGGACCCACAAGTACGTGCAGCTCTATCTGCAAAGTGCGCAGAACTGCCTCAAACCACTGGTGGGCAAGAGATTGCAGATATGTTGTTTACCTTAGCCAAGGAACAAGCACCACAGCATGCTAAAAGCTTAACTTTTAAACGTTTAATGATTCAGGATCACTTCAACCGTGGTTTGCGTCATGTTGCCAACTTAGGATTGCGTCGAGTGGCATTAATTTATCGCTTCATTAACCCACATTATGGTGTTGAAGTTACTGCGCAAGACCCACCATTATTTGGTGATTCAACTGATTCAGCAGAATTACAAAAGATGATTAAATCATCCGTCAGATTTGAACATATAATTACCGGTGCATCTTCTGCCTATTTGGCAAGACGCAAAGAGATTGCAAAAACTGCTTACGGCGATTTATTTGAGAATATCAAGAAGTAATAATTATCTTGAAGTAAAAGATGCGAGAATGCTTATCTCCACTTAGACTGCACTAATGATGAAAGCACAGACTGCAGTAGAAATTAATGAAGTATTGGCCAATCGACGTAGCCCACGCTCTTTAGATGCGACGGCAGTTCTTGCAAAAGATGATCTATTGGCAATTTTAGAAGCTGCACGCTGGGCCGCCTCTGCATTTAATGGTCAACCATGGCGGTTTTTTATCGGTCATCGCGGAGATGAAGTGTTTACTCACATACTTGATTCACTTGCCCCCTTTAATCAAGGATGGTCATATCGCTCATCTGCTTTGATTCTTGTCGCTGGTGTTCATGCGCGTGAAGATGGAACACCCAATAAGGGCTATCTCTACGACTGCGGTTTGGCTGTTTCCCAGATGGTTGTAGAAACACATCATCGTGGGTTTGTTGCTCATCAAATGACTGGTTTTGATCCAGAAAAAGCTACACAAAACTTAGGAATAGACGCGTCACTCACTCCTGTTGCAGTCATTGCGATTGGTAAGCAAGCATCAGCAGAGCAATTAGAGGGAGCTTTACTGGAGCGCGAAAACGCACCACGTGAGCGCAAATCATTAGAAGAGATTGTGGTTAAAGGTTTACCGAATTAAAAGCGGGAACGGATTTCCCATAGATCTTTAAAGACTGGTGCAAATAAAGTACTAGCTAGATATTCCACACCACTTGAACCACCGCTTCCAATTTTGTGGCCAATAGTTCGCTCCACCATCTTTACGTGACGATAGCGCCACTCTTGCATGCCTTCATCAATATCAACTAGGCGCTCACAAATCATTGCACTCTCTGGATCTTTTGTATGAACTTCCAGTAATACATCTTGCACACGCAAATTAGCCTCATATGGCAATGAACGATCGCGCTCTAATACATCGGTAGGAATTGCATGGCCGCGCTTTGCTAAATAAGCAAGAGCTGAATCCCATACTGAATTACCTGCAGTAATGAGTGCAATCTCGGCTTGGATTGCAGGTGGAAGGTGACCAGCCATTTTAGTATCACGGCGACCAAGCAAAGCTTCTACTTTTCTAAACTGTGCGGATTGAAAACCACTTGAAGATGAAAGGTATGAACGGAATGCATTGAACTGTAATGGTGTCATAGTTTCTAAAATATCGATCTGTGTTACACAGACTTTTAGAATGGTGCGAATACGTCCCAAAATTGCTAGTGAATAATGAGTATCACCTGATTCCATAGCGCGCTGTGCTTCTGCGAATTCATGAATAATTTGTTTGAACCAGAGTTCATAGGTTTGGTGAATGATGATAAAAAGCATTTCATCATGTTCAGGCCCTTGTGAGAGTGGGCGTTGCAAGCTTAGAAGTTCATCTACTGCTAAATAAGATGTGTATGTCAGTGCTGAATCGAAGTTTTCGTTCATGTGACTCGTGAACCGCCCTCTTTTATTGTTTTATATTGGCCAGATGCCACTAGGTCACGCGTACGAGCAAAACCATCCCACACTTCAACAAATGAAGTTGGAAGTGGTGAGATTGCCAATCGGATTGAATTAGGGGTGCGGTAGTCGGGAATTACATTGGAAATCTCGCGCATTGCAACGCATATCTGAGCTGCATCAGGATGCACCAGCGAAATATGTCCACCACGCTCTTTAGCATCTCGTGAAGTATTAAGTTCAAATCCAAGTGGAGCCAACCAAGCATCATAAAGATCAATCATCATCTGTGTTCCAAGGGCAGCCTTTTTTGCAATTGCATCTATGCCAGCTTCTTTAATCATTGAAAACGAAGTCTGCACGCAACGAATACCAATCAGTGATGGACTAGCAATCTGGAAACCACGGATGTTTTGTGCGCGCTCAAAGATTGGCCCCATTTCAAACTGGGCGTCTTGGGCAAACCAACCTTGAATAGGAACTTGTAATTCTTTCTGAATTTTCTTGCTGACATACAACCAAGCAGGAGAACCTGGACCTGAGTTTCCATATTTATATGTGCAACCGACACAGAGATCTACTCCGTTTGCATCAAGATTTAATTCAATCGCACCAACTGCATGGCTGGCATCCCAAACAACTAAAGCGCCAATTGCACGCACTTGATCAGTGATTGATTTGATATCAGTTCTAGCACCTGAGCGATATTGAATAACTTGTAGTGTTACAAGTGCAACATCATCATTGAGATATGGCGCAAGAACTTGGGTGGTGATGCGCTCATGTGTTGCAATTGCTGGATCTTCGTTTTCAATAAGAACGAGTTTTAAACCAAACTGCTTAGCAATTCCATCCAGGATGTAGCGATCTGTTGGAAAGTTTGCAGCATCTGTAATGATTGTTTTGCGACCAGGACGTGCATGCACCGCAGCTAGACAGAGTTGATAAAAGTTAACTGATGTTGTGTCACACACAAGAATTTGTCCAGGTCCTGCGCCCAAGGCCGCTTGTCCCAATAGATCCCCTGTTGGTTGAGCTTCATCAACCCAGTGACCCCAACCAGTTACAACTTCTGCGCCCCATTCAGTCAAAAGATTATTTACGGCAGAAATAGTCTCTTTTGGAAGTCGACCTAAAGAATTTCCATCCAAATAACACATCTCGGGGTCTGCGACCACAAATTGCGATTTGAAATGAGCCAAAGGATCGTTTTTATCTAGCTCTAAGGCATAAGCGCGGTCAGTAACGTTCATGAAGGAAAGGTACGCTCTCCCATCATGGCGCGCAATGTTGTAAATATCGAAGAGGTCTCAAAGGCCTTTGATATTAAAGAGCTATTAATAGGCGTCTCTTTAGGTGTTTCTGAGGGCGATCGCATTGGCATTGTTGGTCGAAATGGCTCAGGAAAATCCACGCTCATGAAGATTATTGCAGGGGTTGAAACACCAGATTCTGGCCGTGTTACTAAATCAAACTCAGCGCGCATTGGTTTGTTATCTCAAGTTGATTCAGCAAATCCTGAGAGCACTGTGGGTGAAGTTGTATTAGGTGATACTGCAAAACATGAGTGGGCAAGTGAGCCAAACATCCGTGAAGTCATTGCATTCCCCAAAACTGGCGAGGGGCGCGACCTCATGATGGACTCCCCTTCGGCAATTGAACAAAAACGATCGCCCCTAACTCTTCTTGTGCATAATGACTGTTCACAATATTCTGTATGGCTAACTGCTTCAATCCTTCTTTTCCCATACAAGATAAAAATATCGTTGCTTTCAAAGCGCATAAAGCATTGTTGGTGCAAATATTGGATGTTGCTTTATCTCT
>JBDLTD010000092.1:0-4434 GCA_039799185.1 Actinomycetota bacterium
GTTTTTGTTGCAAATTGTTCTTTCGGTTTAAACCCAATAGTTGCTGGCAAGGGATTTTCTCCATCAAATAGCGAAAGCATTTCTTTTTCTGATTTTCCCTCCCCACCAAATTCTTGGATTGCGCGTTCTGGAGAAACAAAATACACATCACTAAATTCTTTCCACGATTTGAGCTGCTGTTCAATTTGCTTAATATCTGCATCATTTAGTTCAGATTTAAAGAAAATATCTCCTTGAAGATTTTCTTTCGCTTGTTTTTCTATACTGCGCAGCGCTAGCACCCCACCTAAAACTAAGCCAATCATAAAAAGCACAAGTGAGATACCAATAATCGTAGATGCATAACTGCTCCTCAAGCCCTTTTTAGTATATTCTTCCGCTCTACTTGTCATAAGACGAAATTAGAAATAAAACATCGAATAGCATTAAATATTAACACAAGTATTGAACGATGAAATGTGGAATACACAAAGAGGATTTTTGAAAGAATTAATAAGAACTGCTTGCACCTCCAACATTTTCAATCCGCATCTCCCTATCTCAATATGAATCAATCCTGACTCAACCTGAAATCGGTGTTGATTGGACTCGTTTAGTTCATGGCGATCAAAAATTTGAAATCTTTCGCCCGATAGTTGCAGGCGATGTCTTCACATGTTCAGCAACAATTGAAACCCTAAGAGTTGCAGCTGGAAATGAAATTGTCTCTGTGCGCTCTGATTTACATAATGGCAGCGAGCTTGTTGTCACATCGTGGTCAACTTTGGTGGTGCGCGGATGATTGAAGTTGGAATGACACTGCCAGAAAAAGTCTTCTATATTGATCGCGCTTTGCTTAAGGCATATGCAGATGCAAGTGGGGATCAAAACCCCATTCATCAAAATGAAGAGTTTGCGCTCTCTGTTGGCCTTCCTAATGTTATTTCTCACGGCATGCTCACCATGGCACTAGCCGGAAAATATGTAACAGAGTGGGCAGGTGGAAGCGCCAATGTGCGGGAGTTCTCAGCTCGCTTTATTAAGCCAGTGATAGTTCCAGCGGGAGAAAAGGTTGATTTAACAGTTGTTGCAACAGTGAGTGAAGTTGATGGCAGCACAGTTAAATTAGATATCACTGCAACCTCTGCTGGAGTTAAAGTCCTAGGAATGGCAAAGGCCGTAGTAGTTAAATGAGCATTCCAGATTCAGTAACTCAGTTAGCCCAAGCGCGTATGGATGCGCGTGCTGCTAAAGATTTTAAATTAGCTGATAAATATCGTGAAGATCTTTTGCATGCAGGTTATGAAGTTGTAGATGTTGCTGGTGGCTATGAATTAAAGCCAAAGAAGCCATACATCACGCTGGCTTATCCACGAGATATCCGACCAATTGATCTTGAAAGTGATGTAACAGTTGGAATCATTGTTGATGGCTTTACAGATGATGCCCTTGAAACTGTGAGAACCGTAAAGGCCAATAGCAATTGCGCAGTTGCAATTATCGCCATTGGCGATGCTGGCGCGTTATTTGAAGAGATGGATAAGCGCACTTATTTAATCTCAGTTGCACCAGGTGCTAGTTGGGCAGATTGTGCAAATGTGTTTCTAGAAAAAGTAGTAAGCAAATATGTCATTGTCATGGATCCTTCAACTCAATTTACTGGTGATGCAATAACGCCAGTAGTTGATGAGTTAGCAAAAGGTCAATACGTTGCCGTGGGTTGGCATGGGGGATTAGTTAATTTAGAAGATCAATGGCGCAGCGTTGACGATAAGGGTGTCGGAGAAGTGGATGTTCTCTTTTCATACTTCATGGCATTTAATCGCGAAGCGATGACTCAAGTGGGTGGATTTAATCCACGTGCTGTTTATTACAGAAATGCCGATATTGAATTCTCACTCAAAATCAGACAGGCCGGCGGAAAACTCTTACAAATGGATCTACCTCTGACTCAAGGTCGCCATCACGGTTATCACGATGTAGATCCTGATTATCGTGATGTGCAATCAAAGAAGACCTTTGACCGCATCCTGGAAAAGTACAGAGGCAAAGAAGCGATTTTGTCTCCGCGTCGGTAGCCTTAACCCATGACCGAGCTATCCAATTACACGAGCTTTCACGTGGGTGGCCCGGCGCGAAAAATCCTTCAAGTTTCAACCCAGGAAGAGATTATTGCTGCAATTGAAGAAGCAGGAGATTCACCTATTTTAATTCTGGGTGGAGGAACAAATGTTTTAGTTTCAGATTCAGGCTTTGAAGGAACAGTAATAAGAATTTCAAATAACTCTGTGCAAGCAGAAGTTGATGCTTGCAGTGGTGCGACTCTCACTATTGGTGCAGGTGAGGACTGGGATGAGTTAGTTGCGACCTCAATTGATAGAGGTTTTGCTGGGTTAGAGACCTTAAGTGGAATTCCAGGAACTGTTGGTGCCGCACCTATTCAAAACATTGGCGCTTATGGCCATGAAGTCAGTGAGTTCATCACACGCGTGCGTACATATGATCGTGAAAAGAAAGAGATTCGCACCTTCACTAATAGTGAATGTGAATTCTCTTATCGCAGTTCTCACTTTAAATCCCACCCAGGACGTTATGTTGTTTTGGAAGTTCAATTCCAAATTCGACGTGGTGAGATGAGTGATCCAATTACATATGCTGAGCTTTCAAAAAAACTTGGCGTTGATATGGGGGATAAGGCATCAGTAGTTGATGTGAGAAAAGCTGTCTTGGAACTTCGCGGGGCAAAGGGAATGTTGATTAATTCACAGGATAAAGACTCTTGGTCAGCAGGCTCTTTCTTTACTAACCCAATTATTTCTCAGCAAGCAGCCGATGGACTTCCAAACGCTGCACCTAAGTGGCCACTAACAGATGGTCGTGTGAAGATTTCAGCTGCATGGTTAATTGAAAACTCTGGAATTCATAAAGGTGATGAAGTGGGCGGTGCCAGGATTTCTACAAAGCACGTGCTTGCACTCACTAATGCAGGAACTGCCACAGCTTCAGATATTGCAACGCTAGCGCGCAAAGCACGCGATCAAGTGCAGAATACATTTGGAATTACATTAGAAGCTGAAGTAAATCTGATTGGTATTGAGATTTAACCTTCGGTTATTAGCTTTTTAATACGCCCGATTCCTTCAACAATGTCTGCATCACTTGTTGCATAAGAAAAACGTAGGTAACCGGAGGGGCCAAAAGCCTCACCAGGTACTGCTGCAACTTCTACTTCTTCCAGAATGAGCGTGGCTAACTCAGCGGAAGTCGTAGGAGTTTTGCCTCGAATAGTTTTGCCAAGTACACCCTTAACCGATGGATATACATAGAAAGCACCTTGTGGTGTTGGACAGACAAAGCCTGGGATCTCATTGATTAAATCAACGATTAACTTGCGGCGGCGATCAAATGCGACACCCATCTCATGAACAGCATCAAGGTTTCCAGTCAATGCTGCAATTGCTGCGCGCTGTGAAACATTTGAAACATTGGAAGTCATGTGTGATTGAAGATTTGTTGCAGCTTTAATGACATCCTTTGGACCAATCATCCAGCCCACGCGCCAACCAGTCATTGCATATGTCTTTGCGACGCCATTAATAATGATGCAAGTATCAGCAAGAGCTGGAACTAGAACTGGAATAGATGGCGCAGTTGCACCGTCATAGAGCAAGTGCTCATAGATTTCATCGCTGATAATCCAGATATTGTTTTTTACTGCCCATTCACCAATAGCTTTAACTTGCTCAACTGAATATACAGAACCAGTTGGGTTAGATGGAGAACAGAAAAGTAATGCTTTTGTCTTTGGCGTGCGAGCAGCTTCAAGCTGTTCAACTGTTACTAAGTAGTTCTGTGTTTCATCGGCAAAGATTTCAACAGCTTTTCCGCCAGCTAATTTGATGCACTCTGGATATGTTGTCCAGAAAGGTGACGGAAGAAGAACTTCATCACCTGGATCAATAATGGATGCAAAAGCTTGATAGACCGCTTGCTTGCCACCGTTAGTTACGAGTACCTGGTCTGCAGTAATTACATAGTTGGAATCACGCTTTGTCTTTGCAACGATTGCTTCACGTAGTTCTGGTAGTCCTGGTGTTGGTGTGTAGCGATGGTTTGAAACAACTTGTGTTGCAGCAGCAGCTGCTTCAACAACGTATGCCGGTGTTGGAAAATCTGGTTCACCTGCACCAAAACCAATTACTGGTCGCCCGGCAGCTTTGAGCGCTTTAGCCTTGGCATCAACGGCCAAAGTGGCAGATTCGGCGATGGCAGCGATACGCGATGAGATACGTGGAGTCATGGCCCTAAGTCTGCCGTATCTTCAGGCGCGAGTTAGACCTGGAAGGCCTCTTGCCCCTACACTTCGACGCTCACGAGGGTTTGCTTTTCCCTATGGTTTTGCCATGCTCTCGCGAAGGGCAGTAGCTCAATTGGCTAGAGTTGCCGTCTCCAAAG
>JBDLTD010000093.1:0-4887 GCA_039799185.1 Actinomycetota bacterium
GTGCCCTCTGGATAAACACCCACACAGTGCCCTATTTCTAATAAACGCAGCGCGTGATCTAAGGCTTTGGAAGCATCCTTGCTTTCACGGGCAACTGGAACCATACCTGCGGCAAGGACAATTTTTCCAATTACCGGAACTTTAAAGACGCCTTCTTTGCCAATGTAGCGGGGAGCTCGACCGTTTCGATATAAAAAGTGTGTAAGAAATAGAACATCTAAATATGAGAGGTGGTTGCTAGCAACGATTGTCTTGCCGCTCTTGGGGATATTTTCTCCCCCACGCCATACTTTCTTGCCCACCAGATTGAGAAATGGAATAACTACTTTGGTTCCGAGTCTAAATGCAAAATTTGTTCCGTGTGGCTTTCCCTTTGGCGGTGCATATGAAACCTTGTAATCCGCCATGTGGGTAATACTAACGAATAAGCATAAGAAAACGGGGCCGGCGTGAGCCGACCCCGTTAACTAAAACTAAGTGAATTACTTCTTCTTAGCCTTCTTTACTGGCTTGCGCTTTGCAGGAGCCTTCTTAGCAACCTTCTTCTTAGCTGCTGGCTTCTTCTTTGCAGGAGCCTTCTTAGCAGCCTTCTTTGCTACAGGCTTTGCCTTTGCAACTGGCTTTGGTTCTGGCTTTGGAGCAGGTCCTAGCTTGCGCTCACCTGAGATGACATCCTTCAAACCCTTTGCAGGCAAGAAGTGCGAGCCTTGCGATCAACCTTCTTGAACTTACCGAAATCGTTGATCATTACGTCTTCACCCTTTGAAAGGTTGCGAACGATAGTGTCAAAAACGATATCTACAGCGTGTGCTGCTTCCTTCTTGCTGTCGTTGAAATGTGGTGCCAACGCCGCAATGAATTGGGCCTTATTCATTGAAATCCCCTTATTACGCGTAAATGTTAAGCAATCGCTTAACGTGTTCGTAAACTTACGCGCATACATAGGGTGATTACGCGATTATTGTAGGTGTGTCGCGAATTAATTTTTTTCTTTAAATCATTAAAAATCGCAGTTTTTATGCGTAGAAAACCCTCAATTCAACGTTGAGAGTTTTGCATCACCACGCTCACCCCTACGTAAATCTCAGTGATTTACGCTTGTTTTTCGGTGATTACGAGCGAATAGGAAGCGTTGCTGGCTTAAGAGATGTTCGTGATTTCTCAAAAGAGTCAATGGAATCAGCGTTTTTAAAGGTCAATCCAATGTCATCTAGACCCTCCATTAAACGCCAGCGGGTGTAGTCATCGATTGCAAAAGGCAAAACAACGCTGTCATAGCTCACAGTGCGAGTTTCTAGGTCAACGCTGACAGAAGTGGCTGGATTAGCCTCAATAGCGGCCCAGAGCGCCTCTACATCGCTTTGTTCGATGATCACAGTGAGTAAGCCACCCTTGAGTGAGTTACCACGGAAGATGTCAGCAAAGCGAGAAGAGATAACGGCCTTAAACCCATAGTTCTGCAACGCCCACACTGCGTGCTCGCGAGATGAACCAGTACCAAAATCCACACCTGCCACAAGAATTGTGCCAGCCTTGTATTCGGCCTTATTTAAGACAAACTCAGGATCGCTGCGCCATGCTGAAAATAAGCCATCTTCAAAGCCGCTACGTGTTACGCGCTTTAAATAAACGGCCGGGATAATTTGATCTGTATCAACATTGCTACGGCGAAGTGGAACTGCGGTGCCGGTGTGCTTAACGAATTTTTCCATTGTGTGTGCTCCTTACAGATCCGCAGGCGATGAGAGAGTTCCACGTAGGGCAGTTGCAGCCGCCACTAGTGGACTTACCAAGTGAGTACGACCGCCCTTACCTTGGCGGCCTTCAAAGTTTCTATTAGATGTTGAGGCAGAGCGCTCTCCCACAGCCAACTGATCTGGGTTCATACCCAAACACATGGAGCATCCAGCATTTCGCCATTCAGCTCCTGCATCGATAAAGACTTTATCTAGGCCTTCTGCTTCTGCTTCAAGTCGCACTCTGGCAGAACCTGGAACAACCAACATACGAAGTGTTGAGGCAATCTTCTTACCCTTGACAACTTCTGCAGCAGCTCGCAAATCTTCAATTCGCCCATTGGTGCAAGAGCCCAAGAAAACAGTGTCAATGGCTATCTTTTTAAGTGGTGTGCCAGCCTCTAAGCCCATATAGACAAGTGCGCGCTCTGCAGCCCCACGTGCTTCAGGATCTGCAATATCTGCTGGGTTTGGAACATTTGCACTCAGTGATGAACCTTGTCCTGGGTTAGTACCCCAAGTAACAAATGGTTCTAGATCATCAGCGTTCAGATTTACTTCAGCATCAAATTTTGCATCACTATCTGTATAGAGCGTGCTCCAGTATTTAACGGCCTCATCAAATGATTCTGGTGCATGAGGCTTACCCAAGATGTAATCAAAAGTCGTTTGATCTGGTGCAATCAGACCTGCGCGAGCACCGGCTTCAATAGACATATTGCACACCGTCATACGAGATTCCATAGACAAAGCACGGATAGCTGAACCGCGATATTCAATGACATAGCCCTGGCCTCCGCCAGTACCAATCTTTGCAATGATGGCCAAGATAATATCTTTTGAAGTAACGCCCTTCTTTAGCGTTCCTTCAACATTAATCGCCATTGTCTTAGGACGAGCAAGTGGCAAAGTCTGTGTTGCTAATACATGCTCTACTTCAGAGGTTCCAATACCAAAAGCTAAAGCGCCAAAGGCACCGTGGGTAGATGTGTGTGAATCTCCGCAAACAATTGTCATACCTGGTTGTGTTAAGCCGAGCTGTGGGCCAACTACGTGAACTACACCCTGGTCTTTATCTCCCAATGAGTGGATGCGCACACCAAACTCAGCGCAATTTGCGCGAAGTGTGTCCACCTGCAGCTTTGAAACAGGATCTGCAATTGGCTTATCAATGTTAAGCGTTGGCACGTTGTGATCTTCTGTAGCAATGGTGAGTTCCGGGCGACGTACTTTGCGTCCAGCAAGGCGCAGACCATCAAAGGCCTGTGGGCTAGTTACTTCATGGATGAGATGAAGATCGATATACAAAAGATCTGGTTCACCATCGGCAGCGCGAACAATGTGTTCGGCCCAAATCTTTTCAGCTAGCGTTTTACCCATCTGCTTTTCCTTACTCCTTCATTTGCCATATCACATAGTGGGATGTTAATATCACCCTATGAGCAGAAAGAATAGCGGAGTTGGCGTATTAGATAAAGCCGCCTCGATTTTAAACACGTTAGAAGCTGGTCCGCATTCATTAGCAGAGCTCGTTTCTGCCACAGGAATAGCCCGTCCAACGGCCCACCGCTTAGCTGTTGCCCTGGAATTTCATCGCTACGTCGCTCGTGACCTCTCTGGTCGCTTTGTATTGGGCCCACGCGCGGCTGAACTTGGCGCAGCTGCAGGAGAAGATCGTTTACTTGCCGCTGCTGCACCAGCACTTGCTGCGCTGCGTGATGCAACTGGTGAGAGTGCTCAGCTCTATAAGCGACAAGGTGATCAACGCATCTGTGTTGCCGTTGCAGAGCGTTTATCAGGTTTGCGTGACTCTGTTCCTGTTGGCGCAGCCCTAACAATGCAGGCAGGTTCTGCTGCACAAATTTTACTTGCTTGGGAAGATAGCGAAAAGATTCATCGCGGTGTTGCAAATGCCAGATTTACTGCCGCTCAACTTGCTGCAGATCGTCGTCGTGGTTGGGCGCAATCTGTTGGAGAGCGCGAAGCTGGAGTGACTTCTGTTTCTGCCCCAGTTCGCGGACCTAATGGAAAAGTTATTGCAGCGGTGAGTATCAGTGGACCGATTGAGCGATTAGGTCGACAGCCCGGCCGCGTTCATGCAGCAGCCGTTGTTGCTACAGCTGCTCGCCTGAGTGAATATCTAGCTCGCGAATAACACGGCCAATAACACCAAAGCCAAAACCTTTGCGTTGTAGCAAAGATTGAATTCGCCTAATCTGAACCTCTGGTTCCATCCGCGACATCGTTGAATACTTTTTCATCGCTAAAGAAAACGCTGTCCGATATTCAGATTCATCATCGATTTCATCAAGGGCCTCATCAATAGCGCTTTGATCTACTCCCCTGGTGCGAAGCTCTCCCGCGATGATTCGCTTGGATAACTTCTTGGCATTATGGCGTGATTGAGTCCAGGCTTTAGCAAACTCTGCATCATTAATTAAACCGTTTTGCGTTAACTTATAGATTGTTGCGCTGGCAACTTCATCCTCAACGCCACGTTTTTTAAGGTGAGCCAAGAGCTCACCCTTACTCTTGGCCCGCGCAACCAAAGCATTTTGTGCGATGGCATATGCGATTGAGTAAGGGTCAGCCTCTTGGTCAACCTTTGAAAATTGCAGGCTAATTAGAAATCAACCTCAGCAGTGGCTTCATCGATAGCTGCGATGAGATCTGCATCTACCTCGATTGGCTTAAAGTGATCACGAATCTTGCTCTCAATCTCATTAGCGAGATCTGGGTTATCGATAAGGAATGTACGTGCATTTTCCTTACCTTGACCCAATTGATCAGCTTCATATGTATACCAAGCACCAGACTTCTTTACGATTCCAACCTCTGCTCCAAGATCGATTAGAGAGCCTTCGCGTGAGATTCCTGTGCCGTAAATGATGTCGAACTCTGCTTGCTTAAATGGTGGAGCCATCTTGTTCTTAACAACCTTAACGCGAGTACGGTTACCAACAGCGTCCTGGCCATCTTTAAGGGTTTCAATTCGACGGATATCCAGACGAACTGATGCATAGAACTTCAACGCTTTACCACCAGTTGTAGTCTCAGGTGAACCGAAGAAGACACCAATCTTTTCACGCAACTGGTTAATAAAGATTGCAGTTGTCTTTGATTGGTGAAGTGCACCAGTAATTTTACGTAG
>JBDLTD010000094.1:0-4320 GCA_039799185.1 Actinomycetota bacterium
CCTGGAGCACTTGTGATGTCTCCAGATAAACGCCAAGCACGAGTTAAGAACTTCACTGAACCTGATGGTGAAACATCAGACCAATCAACGTCATCCTCCGGAGGACCAGCAAAAACCATGGAAAGGCGAATTGCGTCAACACCGTGTTTTTCAAGCTCATCAGAGAGTGCAACAAGGTTGCCGCGACTCTTTGACATCGCAGAGCCATCCATAACAACCATTCCTTGGTTAAGCAGACGCGTAAATGGTTCATTGAAATTAACCATGCCCATGTCACTGAGGACCTTAGTAAAGAAACGGCTATAGAGAAGGTGCAAAATCGCATGTGTTACGCCACCAACATATTGATCAACAGGCAGCCAAGTTTCAATATCCTTCTTTAAAAATGGTTGGTCGTGCACAGTAGAAGATGGATAACGCAGGTAATACCAAGATGAATCCACGAAGGTATCCATTGTGTCGGTATCTCGCTTTGAAGCAGCTCCGCACTTAGGACATGCAACATTGACCCAATCAGTTGCAGCACCCAGAGGTGATGTTCCCTTTGGCTTTAAATCTAAACCTTTGGCATCTGGCAAAGTAAGTGGAAGCTGATCTGCTGGAACTGGAACTTCACCACACGATGGGCAGTGAATAATTGGAATAGGAGTTCCCCAGTAACGCTGGCGAGAGACTAACCAATCGCGCAAACGGTAGTTACGGGCAGATTTTCCAAGGCCATCTTTTTCAAGTTGGCTGTTAATAGCAGCGATTGCATCTGCCTTATTAAGACCATTGAGTGCGCCTGAATTAACTAACTTTCCATCTCCAGTTGTTGCAACACCACTCGTATTGGGATCTTCTTCCCCAGTCTCAACTACTACAACTACGGGCAACTTAAAGGCTCTAGCAAAATCTAAATCTCGCTGATCATGGGCTGGAACAGCCATGATGGCACCTGTGCCGTAATCGGCTAGAACATAATCACTGGCCCAAATTGGTAGCTTTGCACCATTAACTGGGTTAATGGCATAGCGATGAAGAAAAACACCGCTCTTAGGTCGATCTGTAGCTAGGCGATCGATATCGCTATCGGCCTTAATCTTTTCAAGATAAGTGTTGAACTCATCTTCGTTGCCTGTCCCAATTACTAACTCAGCAGCTAGCTCACTATCGGCAGCAACAACCATAAATGTTGCGCCATACAAAGTATCTGGACGGGTTGTGTAGATAGTTACTGGCTCTGTGCGGCCTTCAATAACAAATGAAACGTTGGCACCGGTTGAGCGTCCAATCCAATTACGCTGCATCATCAAAACTTTTTCAGGCCATTTACCTTCTAATTGAGCCATGTCATCGAGCAAACGATCGGCATAGTCAGTAATCTTGAAATACCACTGATTCAACTTCTTCTTGGTAACAGCTGAATCACATCGCTCGCAAAGTCCAGCGACAACTTGTTCATTTGCTAAAACAGTCTGGCATCCAGGACACCAGTTCACTGCTGAATCTTTACGGTAAGCAAGGCCGCGCTCGTGCAGTTTTAGAAACAGCCATTGATTCCATTTGTAGTATTCGGGATCGCATGTGTTAAATACACGGTCCCAGTCAAAAGAACATGCGAAGCGTCGCATTGATGCTTTTTGAACAGCAATATTTTCATAGGTCCAGATTCTCGGATCAGAGTTGCGTTTGATTGCAGCATTTTCAGCAGGTAAACCAAAAGCATCCCAAGCAATTGGGTGCATAACGTTAAAACCCTTTTGAACCCAGTAACGGGCAATCACATCACCTAGTGCATATGCCTCAGCATGGCCCATATGAAGATCACCAGATGGATAAGGAAACATATCCAATACATATTTCTTTTCACGTGTGTCATCTGCGCGACCTGATTTAAATGGTTGTACTTCATCCCAAATGGGCAGCCATTTTTCCTGCACGTAGGCAAAGTCGTATGCCGCGTGCTCGCGCTCGTCATTCACGTTGTTATTCATACGTGGAGCTAAGGGGATTTGAACCCCTGACCCCCTGCATGCCATGCAGGTGCGCTACCAGCTGCGCTATAGCCCCATTTACTTCAAGTGCAGACCTTACCGCATACATGCACGGTGGTTTTAAACGAAAGTTGCTCCACTTTCTTCGCCATAAACAGGTTCTGGAATAGATCCAGCGTTGTGTTCTACTAAATTCCACTGTCGGGGATTTCTTTGAAGGACGGACCAAGACGCATTTGAAAGTCCGCCTAAAACTCCCCAATGAGAAAGTGGAAGTTGTAGTAATTCCCCAAGGACGCATCTAGCAGTTCCACCATGCGTTGCAACAACTAAAAGTTGCTCTGTTTTTCCCTCTAGTGCTTTTAAGATTTCACTAACTGCGCGAGATGCAACTTCACTGCGTCGCTCCCCTGTTGTGCCAGCAGGACTATCATCGCCATCAATCCAGCGAATAAAGTTATGAAAATCTTCTGCACGATTTTGTGAACCAGTTTTACCTTCCCACAAACCACCATTTGTTTCTCGCAGTGATTCATGTGAACTAAAACCCAAGCCAGTTAAATCTGCCAGAGCTTGTGCAGTTTCTTTAGCGCGGCCCAAATCACTTGAAATAATCTGAGTTGGATTCATGCCTGCTAAAACTTGGGCTGCTCTGGTTACTTGTACTTTTCCAACTTCATTAAGTGGAATATCGGAATGGCCTTGAAAACGGTTGATCTTGTTCCAGTCAGTTTGTCCATGGCGCCAAATAACAATGCGATTACCTGCCATTTATTGCAGCTTCCTTCACAGCATCTAGTTCAATAGTTGGGCAGTCATTCCAAAGACGATCAAGCATGTAGTACTTGCGAAGCTCAACGCTTTGAATATGCACAACTAAATCTGAGTAATCAAGCAAAATCCATTCAGCACCTTTTTCACGGCGTGCTGGCTTCTCTCCTATTGCTTGAAGCTTGCGTTCTACTTCATCTGCAATTGAATCAACCTGTGCTGAATTCTGACCTGTTGCAATCAAAAAGACTTCGCTTAAAACTAATTGATCTGATAAATCAATAGCGATTAAGTCCGTGCCAATCTTTTCGATAATGGCGTGGGCGGCTACTTGGGTTATCTCGCGGGTTTTGCTACTGATTGTCATAGAGCCCATTCTCTCTTATAAATCCCGCCACAATCTCCGGCACATCAGCGCTCAATCCCTGGCGAATCGTTGTTGCAGCAGCATCAAGGGCGCCAATATCGATTCCAGTTTCTGGATATCCAGGGCGATTGATGCAGATGATTGAGACCATTTTTTCTAACTTTTGGGCCCTGTGCCACTGATCCATCTTTGAAAAAGCATCTGCACCGACAATCAAGTAAATCTGATCATCTGGATGTGTTTGACTCACCGCTTCAACGGTATCAATTGCATAGCTAGGACCTTGGCGCAGGATTTCAATGGGGTTAACACTTACTTTGTTCTTGATTTCCTCTGGCAAAGTTGAAACTGCTAACTCACACATCTTTCGGCGCTGCTCTGGTGAGGCAGTTGGCTCGCTACTTCTCAGCAAAGGCTGACCAGCAGGAATAAGAAGTAATTGATCAATGAGATCTTTTTTAAATAGTTGGGTAATTACGTGCAGATGACCGCGATGAATGGGGTCAAAGGTTCCGCCGTAAATTCCAACGCGGGACAAATTAGTCCCGGTCTAGGCGAAGAGTTAAATAAAGAAGAAGTGAAAGTACAGAAAAACCAATAATGCCAAATGCGTATGGAGGCATTGGTAGTTCGCGCACAGCCTCAGTTGCTAAGTTCATCATGGTTGAAATCCTACTATGCCAATCCAATAAGTAATTGCTTAAAGCGAGCCTCATCAATGACTGGCACGCCGAGTTCGCGTGCTTTAGCTAACTTTGATCCTGGGTCAGTGCCCACCAATACGTAGTCGGTCTTCTTAGACACTGCGCTAGCAGCTTTGCCACCATGGCCTGTGATGGTTTCGGAGATGCCATCGCGAGTGAAAGATTCCAATCCGCCAGTGACAACAAAAGTTAATCCAGCCAGAGTTTGTGGCAAGGCAGCAACTTCTTGTTGAACAACAGTAACGCCAGCTGTATCCCACTTTCGAATAATTTCACGATGCCAATCAACAGCAAACCATTCAACTATCGACTGTGCAATTGTTGATCCGACGCCATCTACTGCTGCTAACTCCTCTGCAGAGGAAGTTGAAATCTTGGCTATTGATGCAAAATTGGTTGCTAATGCCTGGGCGGCAGTTGGACCAACGTGCCTGATTGAGAGTGCGACAAGAGTTCTCCACAGCGGTTGCTTCTTAGCCTCATCGAGTGCGGCAAGAAGTTT
>JBDLTD010000095.1:0-4306 GCA_039799185.1 Actinomycetota bacterium
AGAATCATCATGCCCTCAAGGCCGATGTTTACAACACCGGAACGCTCAGAAAATAAGCCACCCAGTCCTGCTAAAACAATTGGAACCGAGAGTAGAAGAGCTGCTGAAGCAGTTCCAACGCTGGTTAAGTCGTTTGCTCCAGTGATTAATCGAATGATTGAAATGACAAGAATGAGGAGTGTTGCGTTAAGTAAGAGTTTGGTTGATTTAGTTTTCATGCTGCAACCGCCTTAGCTAGCTCTTTACTCTGCAGTGTTATCTTGTAACGACGAACAACCTCATAGGCGATAACCGAGCTAAGTAAAATAGAGCCTTGCATAATCACATAAGTTTCAGGTGCTATATCGATAAGTTCAAGTGATCGTGAGCTCACTTCAAGGAAACCGAATAGCAACGCACTGATTCCCATTCCTACCGCGCCATTTCGGCCAAGCAGCGCAACGGCAATTGCTGAGAAGCCAATACCTGATCTAAATCCCATAGTGTATGAATGAGTGTCACCCAGAACTTCTGGAAGACCAGCCAAGCCAGCAATTGCACCTGAAATAACTAGCGCTAGAAAAGTCATTTTCTTTGAATTAACTCCACTGACACGAGCCGCTATTGGATTGGCACCTGATGCCCGTAATTCAAAACCAAATCGCGTGCGATTAACAATGAACCAGAAGGCAACTCCAAGTGCAATCGCGACCATCAACATGCCATATACGCCGCCGCCAGGCTGATCTTCTACGCCTAATTTATTCAATAAAGGCATCAAATCTGGAAACTGTGCAGAGGTTGGAAGAGTCTTGGTTGTTAAGTTATTAGATCCTTCAGTAATTTCTGCAAAGTATTGAGAAAATAGAAACGATGTGAGGCCAACGGCAAGTGAGTTCAACATAATTGTTGAGATAACTTCGCTCACTCCACGCTTAACCTTTAAATATGCAGCAATTGCAGCCCACAGCCCACCGACTGTCATGGCAATCAGAAACACTGCAAGCACATGAAGCACGGGTGGCAAAACAAATTTCGCACTCAGGTAGGCACTAAATAGTGCACCTAATCGCAGCTGGCCTTCAACACCAATATTAAATAGGCCTGCTCTGAAAGTTACAGCAATTGCAATTGCTGCAATGTAATAAGGAGTAGCTGTATTGAGAATTTCAAGTAAAGAGCCGGCTTGAGTTCCAAACTCCCACATTGTCTTATAAGCATCAATTGGGGATTTCTTGGATGCTAAAACTGCAAAACTAGAGATGACAATTGAAACGACGGCTGCAGCGATAGGTGCTGCAACTGCAAGAAGGACCTGTGAGATTGATGGTTTTTTCATTTTGCACCAGTCATGGCAGAACCAAGTTGCTCAGGAGTTGTTTTCTGAGGATTAAGTTCTGCAGTTATTGCACCGCGCAGCATCACTAGAAGTCGATCAGACATTCCAATGAGTTCTTCCAGGTCAGCTGAAATTAATACGATTGCCATTCCCTTTTCGCGTGCACGGCGAAGCTCTTCCCAGATTGCAGCTTGTGCACCAACATCCACGCCACGAGTTGGGTGTGATGCAACAAGGAGCGCGGGAGCCTTACTCATTTCACGTCCAACGATAAATTTTTGTTGGTTACCACCTGATAGAGCTGCTGCCAAAGTATGTGGTCCTGGTGCACGAACATCAAACTCATCCATGATTACGCGAGTATCAGCAATTGTGGCTTTCTTATCTAAAATAAAACCACGCATGACGGGCTTACTTCTTTGATGCCCAAGAATTCTATTTTCCCAAAGCGTTGAAGTCATCATTAATGCCTGTCGTTGACGATCCTCTGGAATCAAGCCAATACCTGCATCATGGCGGTGGGCCACGGTGTAGTGGTCAATGTTTTCACCTTTAAATTCAATCTGACCGGTGTATTCACGCAGACCCATGATTGCTTCGACTAACTCAGCTTGGCCATTTCCTTCAACTCCCGCAATGCCAATAACTTCGCCTGCTTGTAAGTCAAAGGAGATATGCGAAATCAAATCGCGGCTACCTGATTTAGTAGGAACTGAAACATCCTTAAGTGAGAGTGTGACTTCAGGACGGCGAGTATCTCCATGGGTAGTTGGCTGTGGAAGCTCACTTCCCACCATAAGTTCGGCTAACTGCCTTGCAGTGACATCTTTTGATTTCACTTGGGCAACAGTTGATCCTGCACGAACCACTGTTACATCATCGGCAACGCGCAATACCTCATCAAGCTTGTGCGAGATAAAGATAATTGCCATTCCTTCAGCGCGAAGACCCTTGAGTGCATTAAATAGGTCATCTACTTCCTGGGGAACTAGCACCGCTGTTGGTTCATCAAAAATCAAAATTCGAGCGCCGCGATAAAGAACCTTCAAAATTTCAACACGTTGACGCTGCCCAACACCTAGATCTTCAACCAAAATATCTGGATCTACATCTAAGCCGTATGCCGCAGACATATCGGCAACTTTTTTGCGGGCTGCGGCGAAGTCAATTGTGATTCCATGCTTAGGCTCGGCACCCAAAATGATATTTTCTAAGACAGTGAAGTTATCTGCAAGCATAAAGTGCTGGTGAACCATGCCAATGCTGGCATCGATTGCATCATTAGGATTTTTAAAATTAACGGCTTGGCCATTGACAAAAATTTCGCCACTATCTGGGTGTTGCATTCCATACAAAATCTTCATTACGGTGGATTTTCCTGCGCCGTTTTCACCAACTAGAGCGTGAACGGTTCCAGTTTCAACTTTCATAGAAACATCTTTATTAGCTATTACGCCTGGGAAGCGTTTGGAGATGTGTCGCAGTTCAACAGCTACTGACACTTAAGGACTCTCCTTTGAGTTGATAATTAAAAAACATTTGGCCCAACAAGGAGATTTAACTCCATTGTTGGGCCAAATGCCACTATTTAGTGAATGATTAAGGCTTTGTTGGAACTACGATCTTTCCAGCCTTAATCGCTGCTGCAGCCTTATCGATTGCAGCCTTGTACTTGGTGATGTATCCGCCAGAGTATGAAACTCCAACGCCATCTAACGCCAAGTTGTATTGACGTCCGTAGATACCAGCCTTGGCATCGATTACGTCGTTAACTGAAGAACCTGCAACAGCTGTTGCAATTACGTCATAAACAGCACGGTCAACGCGCTTGATCATTGATGTAAGCATGTTCTTCTTCTCATCAGCTGAAGCTGTTAGGTACTGATCAGCGTCAACGCCGATAGTCCAAACCTTCTTGCCAGCCTTTGCTGCATCAGTTGCAGCTGCGAAGTTACCCGCACCTGAACCGCCAGCAGCTGAGTAAATAACATCTGTGCCCTTATCGATCATTCCCTTAGCAATAACCTTTGCCTTAGCTGGGTCATTGAAACCAGAGAAGTCTGGGAACTCAGTTACATACTTAACATCAACAGATGCAGACTTCTTTGTTGCCTTAACACCAGCAACGAATCCTGCTTCAAACTTCTGTAGTAGTGGAATACGAACTCCACCGATGTAACCGATTTTTCCTGACTTTGATGCAAGTGCTGCTGCAACGCCAGCTAGGTATGAACCTTGCTCTTCAGCAAAGATTAGACCAGCAACATTGAGAAGATCTACTGATGCATCATCAACAATTCCAAACTGAGTGTTTGGGTAATCTGATGCAACGGCCTTAATTGGGCCTGCATACAAGAAACCAACTGCGATGATTGGGTTGTATCCAGCCTTAGCGAGCAAGCGGAGCTTGTCTTCGCGCTCTGAATCTGAACCAGTTGTAACTGTTACTTCTTTAGCAGTAACGCCAAACTTCTTCTTGGCAGCATCTAGACCAGCTGCAGCAGAGTCATTGAAAGACTTGTCTCCGCGGCCACCGATGTCATAAGCAAGTCCAACTTTTACCTTTGATGCTGCAGTTGCTGATGGTGCAACAAATGCAGTTGCTGCAAGAGTTGCTGCAGCGATTACTGCTACGAGACGAAATACTTTCTTCAATTTTCCTCCTTCAAGGGGCTCCCCTACATCAACTAAACGCTGGCATAGGAGCTCTGTGTGTAAGTGAGCCTAGTAGTTATGCATGAATAAACTCAACACACGCAGGCGGGTTTTAGGCATAGCCATGTAACGTTTTGGATAAGTCTCAACCTGGAGTTGATACTGCTAACGCTGGATTATTTAACGATCCCTAGGTTTTCATAGGCTTTTTCAAGGGTTTGGGAGGCCACCACACGGGCTTTTGCCGCCCCGTCATGCAAAATATCTAGCAAATGCTTCTCATCGCTCAATAATTCAATTGCCTTAGCGCGAATTGGTCGGAAATATTCAACA
>JBDLTD010000096.1:0-4176 GCA_039799185.1 Actinomycetota bacterium
AAGATATTCGCGGTTCGATTAATAGTTAAGTAGGCAAATAGGGCAGACTTAAGCCATGTCGATCCGTCATTACACTCCAAGACGGCGCCGCTATGGGCAATTATCACCTCGCGTAAATGGCTTGCTCAACTCTGTAGTTGCCATCGCAATCCTGCTTCAAGTGATCTATCCATTAGTAAGTGGAGAAGTTTTGCGCTTGCTCACACTCAATGTTATTTACTGGGGTGCTGGTGCAATGTTGCTACATGCATTACTGGCCTATGGCACACGTTATGCAATCACTTATTTTCTCTTTACCTTCTTCTTTGCTCTCACTGTTGAACATGTTGGGCTTTTAACGCAGTGGCCTTTTGGTAGTTACACATACTCTGGCAATTTAGGATTAAAGATTTTTGAAGTTCCACTCGTTGTCCCTTTTGCGTGGGTCATGATGGCTCACCCCGTCCTAACTGCGGCCCGCCGTATTGCAGGTAACTGGGTATTTCTCTATGGCGGAGTTGTTCTTGCGGCATGGGACTTGTTCTTAGATCCTCTTATGGTTACTGCAGGTAACTGGACGTGGGTTGTAAATGGCGCTCATGTTCCCTTCCAACCTCAGATTCCATTGTCAAATACCTTTGGTTGGTTGCTTAGCGGAATGTTTTTGATTGGCGTGTTGCATCTGATTACCCCACGCGAAAAGCGAAAGGGTGGTGCCACATTCCGCACTACCGACATATTCCTTTTATGGACATTGTTTTCAGGAATTATTGGCAACTTATTCTTCTTTAGTCGTCCTGGCGTTGCTTTCTTTGCTGGAGGCATCTTTAGCATCGTTCTTGCTCCTTACTTCTTTAACCGCTGGTTAGGACGCCCTTAGATTCCATGGATTACCTCTTAACAATTCCTTCTAGTTTTATTCTCCTCATCTCTCTGATCAACTTCCTTACTATCCGCACCCCTGAGAAGAGTTCACAAATACAGGAATCAATCTCTGTATTAGTCCCTCTGCGCAATGAAGCTAATAATGTTGGTGAACTTGTTGCCTCTCTTAGAGATCAAGAGAATCTCACTCACGTTGAGTTTCTACTTCTAGATGATAATTCTGAAGATGCCACCTTGGCCTTACTGCAGCAACATGTTTTAGGCTTATCAAACTTTCACATACTGAGCGGAACTGCGCTGCCACAGGGCTGGATTGGTAAGACCTGGGCATTACAACAACTCTTTGACAGATCTACTGGTGAAATTATTGTTTCCGTTGATGCCGATGTGCGATTGGTTCCAGATGCAATAAGCAAGTCAGTGACTCTACTAAAGAAGGCGCAGTTAGATTTTCTCTCCCCCTATCCAAAACAACTGGCATTGAGCTGGTCTGAAAAGTTAATTCAACCGCTTTTGCAATGGTCGTGGATGTCCACAGTAATCTTGCGAGTTGCTGAGAAAAGCTCACTTGCATCAACGGTTGTGGCCAACGGACAGTTCTTTGTTGTGAGAAAAGCTGCGCTAGATCAAGTGAGTGGCTATGACAGCGTGCGAAATAAAGTTTTAGATGATGTTGAACTAGCTAGATCCCTTGTTAAAAACGGTTCTCATGGCTGTGTTGCAAATGGAGCAACAATTGCATCCACTCGCATGTATTCATCCTGGGTAGAAATTCAAGCCGGGTATGGGAAATCCTTACACGCAGCATTTGGTTCAGTTCTTGGTTCAGCCATTGCAATCACATTCCTATTTTTAACTGGCATTGCCCCTCTTATTGCAGGTATCACGGGTTCTCCTATTGGTTGGTATGCATTTGCCGCAGTCACTCTTACGCGGGCAATGAGTGCAATCAAAGTAGGTAAAACTGGACTAGATGTATTTCTTCATCCCATTTCATCGGTTTTGCTTATCTACTTAATCATTTACTCTTGGATGATGCGTGGTCAGGTGCAATGGAAAGGCCGCACAGTATGAAGATAGTTGTTATTGGCGCAGGTATGGGCGGCATGATGTCGGCGGCGCGATTGGCTAAAGCTGGACACCAGGTTTCACTCTATGAAGCATCAGATCGTGTGGGCGGAAAACTACACACTGAATGGATTGGCAAAGTTGCCTTTGATACCGGTCCTTCTCTTTTAACTCTGCCTGCTGTCTATAAAGATTTCTTTGCGCGCACCGGCAAACATCTAGGTCTGTTATGTGAAATACAGGCTGTTGATCCATCCTTTGATTATCACTTCGCTGATGGCACAAGCGTTAAGTTTGCCAATCTATCTAGGTATCACACGCTCAACAATCTACGTGCTGCCTATGGCGAACCTGTAGCAAGACAATGGGATCAGCTCATGCGCCGTGCTGAAAAGATGTGGGATGTATCGCGTGAACCATTTATTGAAAATGAACTGCGCTCTCCCTTTTCTCTACTCAAGCGCTTTTCACTCATCAGAGATCTTAAAATTATTGCTCCTTGGAAAACTTTAAGAGATATCGCAACGCAAGAGCTTTCCGATCAACACCTTCGATACATCCTAGATCGCTACGCAACCTACAGTGGCTCTGATCCACGCAGAGCTCCTGCAGTTCTCTCCACCATTGCCTACGTTGAAGAATCATTCGGCGCTTGGCATATCAAAGGTGGCCTTGGAACATTAGCAACGCTGGTGCATGAGCGAGCAGAGAAAGTGGGGGTTACTTTTCACCTGAACTCCCCTGTTGCATCTATTAATGTGAAAAAAGGAAAAGCTAAGGGAATTACTTTAGATAGCGGTGAAGTCATTGAGGCAGATGCAGTGATAGCTAACGCTGATGCCTCACTTATCTATAACGTTCTTATTAAAGGAAAAATACGAAAGATTAAAAAGGTCAGAAAGAACATTGCCAAGGCTGATCCTTCATTAGCTGGATTCTCACTACTTCTTGGCATGCGAAAAGATGGATCAGAGCCCCTGAATCACCACACTGTTCTCTTTCCAAAAGATTACGACGCAGAGTTTGATGCGATTTTCACCCACAAGCAGCCTGTTGCAGAGCCAACTATTTACATCTGCGCACCGCGTGATGAGGCAATGTCGAAAGATGAACTTCTTGAAGGGTGGTTCGTTCTAGTTAACGCACCTGCTCATGGGCAAGAGAGCTTTGATTGGAGTAATGCTGAGTTTGCAAGAAACTATGCCAACACAATTATTGACCAGATTGAAGCGCGTGGTATTCCAGTTCGCTCACGCCTTGAATCAATGACGATTAGAACACCTGCTGATTTAGAAAGCGCTGTGCGAGCACCCGGTGGCTCCATCTATGGAACTTCAAGTAATGGTGCACGCGCAGCCTTTATGCGTGCAAAGAACCGCTCACCTATTAAGGCTTTGTACTGTGTTGGAGGATCGGCTCATCCTGGTGGCGGATTACCTTTAGTGGGCTTGAGTGCTGAGATGGTTGCTAATGCAATTGGGAGCGCGCAAAGCGGACAACCATTAAAAAGCCACTAATTTGAAGTGCTAAGAAAGCAACGGAAAGTGCAAATACTCCTGGCAGATTTAACTGCCACATAATCAAAACAACAAACAAAAATGACGCACGCACTGGTCGCTCTGCTGGTGTGACAACACCGATATCTTTTATCCCAAGTGAGACTAACTTGGCCCGTGCATACTCTTGAAAAGATGCAACGCTCCATAGCGTTATTACTAACCAGGCTGGAACACCGATGACATAGAGGGCATAGAGCCATAGAGCTTCACTAATGCGATCAACTACAGAATCAAGAGTTGCACCCCAAGCACTTTGGCGCTTTTGAAATATAGCAACACTTCCATCAATTCCATCAAAGAAAAGTGAGAAAACAAGAAAGAGAACTGCCCACCACGAGGTGGCAGTTAGCGCTGTGGCAGCTGCGGCGACAAGGCCTAACATTGTTAGAACATTTGGTGAAATGCGCAGCAACGTTGCAACTAGCCCGCAGCGATAGGAGATGTTGAGCCACCATGCAACAACACCGGTAACAGGGGCATCGTTATGCAACGAACTCCATGTAGCGGTGAACTCTTGCTTAGTGAGCATTTTCTCTCTTCCTTTTTCTGCCGGTGCAGTATTAATAGTATAGAAGTGCAGGCTCACAAGAGCGCCCAGAATGGCGGAGATAAGTGGGTGAGAGTATCTTTGCGCTGTGAGTTCAGCGACTAGGGCAGAGTTACAAGAGACACGCGATGGCGTAGA
>JBDLTD010000097.1:0-4056 GCA_039799185.1 Actinomycetota bacterium
TTCTGTTTAGGTGAAACCTCTGTTGGTGGTTTCTTTGTTGCTGCAGGATTTTGTGCCCACGGTATTGCAGGAGCAGGTGGAATTGGCAAAGTAGTTGCTGAATGGGTTGTTGCAGGTGAGCCAACAATGGATCTGTGGCATATGGATATCAAACGCTTTGGTGCATCTTATGAATCCCCTGACTTCACTTTAAAGCGCATTACAGAGAACTATGAGCAGTACTACGACATCCACTACCCAAGTGAAGAACGTAAATCTGCAAGGCCAAAGTTTGTCTCCCCCGTCTATGAATGGCACAAAGCACAGGGCGCAGTCTTTGGCGAGAAATCATCATGGGAGCGCGTCAACTTCTACTCCACCAATATTGGAAACGATGCACTACGCCCAAAGGATTGGTTAGGAAATCACTGGTCAAACGCTGTGCAAGTAGAGCACTATGCAACGCGTAATAACGCTGGTTTATTTGATGAATCTAGCTTTGCAAAGGCCCGTGTAAGCGGCGTGCGAGCAGGAGAATTCCTCAACTATGTCTGTGCAAATAACGTCGTTAAAGGTGTTGGCAAGACAACCTACACGCAAGCACTTAACTCAAAAGCCGGCATTGAATCTGATTACACCGTCACACAAAGCGCCGAAAATGAATTCTTTATTGTTACAGGAACTGCCTTTTCTGTTCACGACTTCGGTTGGTTAGAAAAGATGCGCAGGGAACGTTCTTTTGATGGTGTTGAAATTACTAACATCACTAGAGAGTTAGCCTGCTTTGCGTTAATGGGTCCAAAGTCCAGAACAATCTTGCAATCACTGACCGATGCTGATCTCTCACATGCAGCTTTTCCCTTTATGAACTCCAAAGAAATTACTGTGGGTGATATTAAAGTGCGCGCAACAAGACTTACCTACGTTGGCGAACTTGGCTGGGAGCTCTATCTTCCAGTTGCAGATGGCTTAGCGCTCTGGGAAAAGATTATGGCTGCAGGTAAAGCACAGGGAATCAAAGCCTGTGGTTACCGAGCAATTGAATCGCTGCGACTTGAAAAAGGTTACAGAGCGTGGGCTGGTGAGATAAACACTGAAACTAATCCTTATGAGGCAGGTCTTGGTTTTGCAGTCTCTCTTAAGAAAGATAATTTCCACGGCAAAGCGGCAGCAGTTGCTGCGCAAGCTAACCTAACTCGCAAACTAGTTGCCATTACCTTTGATGACATCACTTGTGTTCCTTTTGGTTCTGAACCGATTCGTATTGGTGAAAAGATTGTTGGCCGTATTAAATCTGGTGGGCAGGGATACACAATCAAGAAGGCGATTGCTTATGCCTATCTGCCAATTGCCCAGACTGAAGTTGGAACCAAGGTTGATGTTGAACTCTTTGGAACCTGGCGCAGCGGTGTGATTTGTGCGGAGCCTTTGTTTGATCCAAGCAATGAACGTATTCGATTATAAATCTCACGATTTAAGATTGCCGAAAATACTTTTGTGCACAGCCCACTGTAAAAAGATGCGCCTCTGACCTGCGCTTTTTCAGATTAGGGGTTACCTCTCACGAGTTACCCACATTTAATCCACCGCTTTGTGCACAGGAAAACACGCTTATCCACCCACTTACCCACAGCTTTATCCCCATCACCCCGTGGCGATTCTCGCGTGTGAGAGGGGCTGGCACCTAAGTTACGCCTACAAGGAATTCACTTGTCAGTGGCTAATGGGAGGTTATACGCGTGAGCATCGCAGAACTTCCTAGTAATCGCGCACCGCGCGATAACAATATTTCTTCCATTGGTGCAGATTTTGAACGCACACCACCACAAGATTTGATTGCAGAACAATCTGTTCTCGGTGGAATGCTCTTATCTAAAGATGCAATTGCAGATGTTATTGAAATTATTCGCGATCGCGATTTCTATCGTCCAGCACATGAATTAATTTATGATGCAATTATTGATTTATATGGCCGCGGTGAACCAGTTGACGCTGTAACAGTCTCATCAGAGTTAACTAAGCGCGGTGACATTGCACGTGCTGGTGGTGCTCCTTATCTTCACACTCTAATTTCTTCTGTACCAACGGCCGCAAACGCTGGATATTATGCAAAGATTGTTCGCGAACATGCAATCATGCGCCGCTTGGTTGAAGCTGGAACAAAGATTGTTCAACTCGGTTACACCTCAGAAGGTGAAGTCGATGACATGGTTGATCAAGCACAGGCTGAGGTCTATGCAGTAACAGAGCGCCGTGCATCAGAGGATTACGTTCAGCTTTCTACATTACTTCCACAAGCACTCGATGAGATTGAAGCAATCTCTAAAGGTATTGGTATTGAAGGTGTGAAGAGTGGATTTAAAGATCTAGATGCACTTACTCATGGATTCCATCCAGGTAACATGATTATCTTGGCTGCACGTCCTGCAATGGGTAAATCAACGTTAGGTCTAGATATTGCCCGTCATGCATCCATTCATGAAGGACAAACCTCTGTCATCTTCTCTCTTGAAATGTCTAAATCTGAAATCACTATGCGTATGCTCTCTGCTGAAGCGCGCGTTGGTTTAAATAACATTCGCGCAGGAACACTCTCAGATGATGAGTGGTCACGTCTTGCTCGTCGTATGGGTGAGATCTCTGAAGCACCTTTATTTATCGATGATTCACCTAACCTTTCAATGATGGAGATCCGTGCTAAAGCACGCCGCCTGAAGCAGCGCCATAACTTAAAGCTCATTGTTATCGACTACTTGCAGTTGATGTCATCAGGTAAAAAGGTTGAAAACCGCCAGCAAGAAGTATCTGAGTTCTCTCGTCACTTGAAGTTAATGGCAAAAGAGCTCAATATCCCTGTTATTGCTATCTCACAGCTCAATCGTTCCCCTGAACAACGCTCAGATAAGAAGCCAATGCTCTCTGATCTTCGTGAATCAGGTTCTATCGAACAAGATGCTGACGTAGTTATCTTGCTTCACCGCGATGATATGTATGACCAGCAAAACCGAACAGGTGAGGCAGATTTAATTGTTGCTAAGCACCGTAACGGACCAACGAGAACTATTACCGTCTCTGCCCAACTTCACTATGCACGCTTCTATGACATGCCACAAAATCCTGGTGGCGGGCAAGACTGGACACAACAACGTGAAGCTGGTGCTACGGAAGATACTTCCTTCGGCGCTTAATTAATGCGCAGCTGAACGGGCCTTATCGGCCAAGATAATTCCAATTATCACTGTTACTCCACCAACTAATTGAATGAAGTTCCATGTTTCAGATAACCAAATCCATGCAAACACACCAGCTAATACTGGCTCTGCCATTCCCATCACACTGCTAGTTGAAGCAGAAAGTAATTTCAAACCTTTAAGAATGAGCATGTAAGGAACAACAGTTCCCATAATTATTACCCAGGCGATTAATACCCAACCAGGCAGGTCAAATGCTTCAAAGCGTCCTTGCAGATTCATTGATTGAGAAAAGATCTCTGTCGGATATGACCAGAGCGGCATTGCAACTGCTAAAGCAGCACTTGCAAAACCAAGTCCATAAACCATCAATGATTCAACATCGCGCGTAGCTGTGAGCTTTTCACCGAGTAAGAAAAAGCCAGCTAAAACAATTCCACATAGAAGCGCTGTGCTAACACCAATGGGATCTAAGGTTTGGCCTTTCCACACCTGGGCAATAAGAACAAGGCCACCAAATGCTAAGAAGATCGCTATCCACATCAGCGGCGGAACAACCTTGTGCTTCACGAAGCGCAGCCACAGCACAATCCAGATAGGCGCCGTGAACTCAAGGATTAAAGCCACAGAGACGTTAAGACGCTGGATAGCCACGAAATACAGGGTCTGGACAAGAAGAAAACCGATGATTCCATAAGCAAAAAGCCAAGGTAGTTCTTGTTTTTTAGCTTTTAACCTATCGCGGTAGCGAATAAACATAAAGATGCCAAGAAATACAAAAGCTCCACCGCAGCGCACCTGCGTTAAACGCATGGATGAGAGCCCTGAAGTTAAAACTAACTTGGCAATAACTCCGTTAAAGGAGAAAAAGATAGCGCCAAGTAAG
>JBDLTD010000098.1:0-4334 GCA_039799185.1 Actinomycetota bacterium
TTCTGTGCCCAGCATTGTTGCTGCTGGATCCTTTCTAATATCTGGTAATCCTGCCTCTTTAAACATTCCATGTGCAACATCGATACGAAATCCTGCAACGCCGCGATCTAGCCAGAACTTTAAAACATCTTCTAAGTGGGCAACAACTTCTGGGTTCTCCCAGTTAAGGTCAGGTTGTTCAACAGCAAAAAGATGTAAATACCATGGGCCTGGTTTTCCATCGGCTTCAATCACACGTTCCCATGCACAACCGCCAAAAACTGCTTCCCAGTTATTTGGTGGCAAATCCCCGTTAGGGCCTTTGCCTTCGCGGAACATATAGCGATCGCGCTCTGGTGAACCAGGACCTGCCTTAAGCGCTGCTTGAAACCATTTGTGATCACTTGATGTGTGGTTAGGAACAATGTCAACGATTAACTTAATTCCAACTTCAGTTGCTTCTTTAATCAGCTGCTCTGCTTGAGCAAGAGTTCCGTAATCAGGTTCGATATCCATGTAGTCAGAGACGTCATAACCGTGATCATGTTGAGGTGATGGATACCAAGGAGAAATCCAAATCGCATCAATGCCAAGTTCTTTTAAATATGGAAGACGTGAGCGAATACCTTCAACATCGCCAATTCCATCGCCATTTGAATCAGCATATGAGCGTGGATAAATTTGGTAAGTAACTGCATCACGCCACCAAGGACGCTCTTTACGAGATGCTAAAGGCGACATCATTACTCCGTCTCAAGGTATTTTGTTAAGAATGCGCGTTGCTCATCACCGATTGGTTGGGATTTCTTTGTGCCCATGTCCACTGTGACTTGAACTGTTTTCACACGTGCCACGAGCTCGCCTTTCATTTTAATCTCATAGGTCATAGTGAAAGAAGAGTTACCAATTGCACTGACCCATAGTTCGATATCAAGGAAGGTATCGCCGTCATAAATAGGAGCAATGAAATCGACTTCTGCGCGGGCAACAACCATCTCTAAAATCCCTGACCAGGCAAAGCGGGCTTCTTGGGCATACGTTAAATAAACAGCGTTATTAACATGACCAAAGGCATCTAGATCATCCCAGCGAACGTATTGCTTACTTTGATATCGCATTTATCGAGTCAACTTTCTATATGTGACGCGGTGAGGACGTGCCGCATCAGCTCCCAATCTTTGAATCTTGTTTGCTTCATAGGATTCGAAGTTTCCTTCAAACCAGAACCATTTTGAATCACCTTCATAGGCCAAGATGTGTGTTGCTACGCGGTCAAGGAACCATCGATCGTGGGAAATAACCACAGCGCAACCAGGAAACTCAAGGAGAGCGTTTTCTAGTGAGCCCAACGTTTCAACATCTAAATCATTCGTTGGCTCATCCAGAAGCAAAAGATTGCCACCTTGCTTAAGAGTCAGCGCTAAGTTCAAACGGTTGCGCTCACCGCCCGATAAAATTCCTGTTGGCTTTTGTTGATCTGGGCCTTTAAAACCAAAGCAAGAAACATAGGCACGTGAAGGCATTTCAACTTGGCCGACCTTAATGAAATCAAGACCATCAGAGACAACTTCCCACAGTGTTTTCTTTGGGTCTAGCCCACCACGTGACTGATCGACGTAGGAAATCTTTACAGTTTCGCCAATCTTCACATTTCCAGAATCAGGTGACTCAAGACCGAGCAATGTCTTAAACAACGTAGTTTTACCAGCACCGTTTGGTCCAATTACTCCAACAATTCCATTGCGTGGCAACGTAAAGGAGAGGTCATCGATAAGAACGCGATCACCAAAGCCCTTAGACAAATGATCAACTTCAATAACAACATTTCCAAGACGTGGTCCAGGTGGAATTTGAATCTCTTCAAAGTCGAGTTTGCGCATCTTGTCAGCTTCAGCTGCCATCTCTTCATAACGGGCAAGACGGGCTTTAGATTTAACTTGGCGGCCCTTAGCGTTTTGGCGCACCCATTCAAGTTCTTCCGTTAAACGCTTAGCGCGCTTGGCATCTTTTTGTCCTTCGATCTTTAAACGCGCTGACTTTGTTTCAAGGTAGGTGGTGTAGTTACCTTCATATGGATAAGCACGACCACGGTCAAGTTCTAGAATCCATTGTGCAACGTTGTCCAAGAAATATCTATCGTGCGTGATCGCAACAACTGCGCCAGCATATTTATTTAAATGTTGTTCAAGCCATAAAACTGATTCAGCATCTAAGTGGTTCGTTGGCTCATCAAGAAGTAGTAGATCTGGGGCTTGCAATAACAGCTTGCACAACGCCACGCGGCGCTTTTCACCACCAGATAAAACAGAGACATCAGCATCTGCCGGCGGGCAACGAAGTGCGTCCATGGCTTGTTCTAACTGTGAATCTAACTCCCAGGCATTGCGGTGATCGAGTTGTTCTTGCAGCTCACCCATTTCAGCTAATAACTTGTCGTAGTCAGCATCTGGGCTAGACATCTCATCGCTAATTGCATTGAAGCGATCGAGCATTGCAACAGTTTCTGCCACGCCCTCTTTAACGTTATCAATAACATTTTTAGACTCATTGAGCTGTGGCTCTTGAAGCAAGATTCCAACGGTGTAACCGGGAGTTATGTATGCCTCGCCATTTGAAGGTTGCTGTAGTCCGGCCATGATCTGTAGAACTGTGGACTTACCGGCACCGTTAGGTCCGACCACGCCGATCTTGGCCCCTGGATAAAACATAATCGTGACGTCATCAAGGATGACCTTGTCACCATGCGCTTTACGCGCCTTCTTCATCGTATAAATGAACTCAGCCATGAGATGAAACCTTACCCTTATGTTTCGGTAGACTTAGCATTCACGACCCCCTACAGGCGCCTGTAGCTCAGTCGGATAGAGCACCCGCCTTCTAAGCGGGTTGTCGCAGGTTCGATTCCTGCCAGGCGCGCATGGCCAATGAACAAGCAAACCTGATCTGGATCGACTGTGAGATGACTGGGCTTTCTCTTGAGAAAGATGTCCTGGTGGAGATCGCCGTCCTTGTCACCGACTCACAATTAAACGTCATCGGTGATGGTGTTGATGTGGTCATAAAGGCTAGCCCTGAGCAGTTAGCAGGAATGAATGAGTTTGTAACGCAGATGCACACCACTTCAGGATTAATCACCGAGATTGCCAACGGTGTTTCTGTATCAGAGGCAGAAGATGCGATTATTAAATATCTAGAGAGTGCAAATACTCTGCCTGGAAAATCACCGTTGGCAGGTAACTCAGTCTCTGTTGATCGCTCCTTCATTGCACGCGATATGCCACGCCTTAATGATTACCTGCACTATCGCACCATCGATGTCTCATCGATAAAAGAGTTGGCCCGTCGTTGGTATCCCAAGGCCTACTTCAACGCCCCAGCAAAGACGGGCAACCACCGAGCGCTGGGTGATATTCAAGATTCAATTGCAGAATTAGCGTATTACCGCAGCGCGGTATTTGTTCCGGGCGATACGCAGTAGCGGGTAGACTTTGGCACTCATGGTGGACGTAGCTCAGCTGGTAGAGCACCCGGTTGTGGTCCGGGATGTCGCGGGTTCGAGCCCCGTCGTTCACCCCAAGTTTTATCCCTTCGCACTCATAGGAAGTTGGCGCTGATGATCTTTGATGTCATTATTGAAATCCCAGCAGGCAGCCGCAATAAATACGAAGTCGATCACATCACTGGTGAGATTCGCTTAGATCGCATGCTCTTTACTTCAACCCGCTATCCCTATGACTACGGCTTTGTGAAGAACACTCTCTCCTTAGATGGCGACCCACTTGATGCATTAGTCATGCTGGATGAGCCAACATTTCCAGGCTGCGTAGTTTCATGCAGAGCTATCGGCATGTTTAACATGACCGATGAAGCTGGCGGAGATGACAAATTACTCTGTGTTGCTGCAGGTGATATTCGCAAAGCATCTCTGCAAGATTTAAAGGATGTTCCTGAGTTTGAACTCTCTGAAATCCAACACTTCTTTGAAGTCTATAAAGCACTAGAGCCGCTTACTAAAAACGGGTCACTAAGTTATTTAGTTGGCACCACTTGTTTTGAGCACGTTGCAATAATCTTCACAATGGCAGCTTTTTCTGGCGCTGTTAACCACAATCCATATTTTGCCTTTACTGCCACCTGTCTTGCGACATAGGCACATCTATAACTCTTCTTAGGTGGCAACCACGTGGCTGCATCCCCATCACCTTTTTGTGAATTCAAGGATCCTTTAACTGCCAAAAGATTGAGTGGATCATTTCCAAAAGCAGTTCGCTTTTCAACCGTTAACTTAAAAGCACCGGTCTGCCAGGCATTTGAAAGAGCCACAACATGGTCAATCTGCACCGCATTACTTGTGC
>JBDLTD010000099.1:0-3915 GCA_039799185.1 Actinomycetota bacterium
ACAATCACAATGAAGAAGTTGCCGCAGATTTCAACCTTAGATCCCTCCTTAGCCGTTGAATCCTTCGGTCCTGGTGGACGTATTCATGGTGCCGATGTGAGTAGATGGCAACATCCCAATGATAAGCAAATAGATTTCTCAGTTGCTTATGCCTCTGGACTTCGCTTCGTGATGATCAAGGCCTCTGATACTAGAGATGAAGCAGATGCTCTTGCACTTAAGTATTTAGTAATGGATCACTCATCAGCCCAAGCTGCCGGTCTCTATACCGGTTTTTATCACTACGCGATTTTGCCTGATGTTAGTGATCCAGCTGGGATTATCCGTGATGCAACCGCACAAGCTCAAAAAGTATTGTGGAGATTAGCTGCCATCGGTGGTTACACCGAAAGAGATCTCTCTTATGCATTAGATCTTGAGAATAAATGTGTGCGAGTATCTTCCTCAGGTGCCTGCCAGAAATATGCCACTCGTGCTGCAGTAACGCTATGGGCAGAGACATTCTTAGGTTTACTCAAAGAAAAGACTGGAAGAACTCCCATTCTTTACTCTTATTCAAACTTTCTAGAGAGTTCAATGAATAAGAGTGCCAAGTTAGCCCAATACCCTCTATGGCTTGCCCAGTATGCAATTGATCCGTTTAATCCCATCAATCAACCTGGAATTAAAGCTGGTGGTTGCTTTGTGCACTCATGGACTGGTGCTAACTGTGATTCACAATGGACTATCTGGCAATACACATCATGCGGAATTGCACCTAAGTATGGTGTTCCCGGAACTCGACTTGATCTCAACATCTTTAGAGGAAGTGCATCAGATTTCCTTAATCTCTCTGAAGGAAGCTGGGCGCCTTCATTAGTTGATTTGATGCCAAATAATGAGCCAACGCAAATGGTTATTAATGCTCAATCGGCGAGCACAACAAACAAATTAGTTACCTTTAAAACAACTGTTACGCGACCTGACTCAACTCCGGTTGTGACTGGTGCGGTAAAACTTGTCTTTGACGCTGCAACTGCGCCAAAAACTAGACCAGTTCAAACCGTATTACGTGCCACAAGTGGTGAATGGACCTTGGCTATTAAGGCAGTTCCTGCTGGAACATATAGTGGAAAAGTTGTTTATACCGATGTCTCGCAAACGCATGCCGAAAGCTCACAACCAGTAACTTTTACAGTGGTTCAAGGTCCAACTCCATCGCCAACACCAGCACCAACTAAGAAGCCAACGAAGAAGCCTTCAGTAGATGGTTGTGCAAATCAGATTAAGAACTAACGCTCTCATGCTCTTCAAGTAGTTCATCAAGTGCTTCAAGTTCACGATCTACGAGTTCCTCATAGGAGGCAACTGAAGCTTTTCGCTCTTTTACACTCCATCCAAGTACTGGCGCAATAATTGCGGCAATCTCATCTGCTAAGTGCACGCCATGATCACTTGCTTCAAAAGCAATGCGAGTGCGGCGCGAAATAACATCATCAACTGTTCGTGCCCCTTCATGACTTGCCGCATACTCAATTTCGGCTTTTATATAGAGCAAATCTTTATCAACTTTTGCGGCAAGCTTTGGGTTTGCTTCGATAAGTGCTAGAACTTCACTAATCATTGAGCCATAGCGATCAAGCAAATGAGTAATTGTTTGGGCATCTAGACCGCTAGTTTCACTCAAACGCTCTACTTGTTGGGCTAAGGCAAAGTAACCATCAGCGCCAACTAGCGGAAGCTTCTCTGTAACAGACTCTGGCTTAAGAGCGCGAAGTTCAATCACTGCGCGATCAATGACATCTTTAGCCATCACTCGATAGGTGGTGTATTTGCCACCAGCAATACTGACAAAGCCTGCAGCTGGTCGATCAACTGTGTGTTCACGAGAGAGTTTGGTTGTTGCAGAGTCTTTATTATTTGCAACCAATGGTCGCAGCCCTGCATACACACCAATAATTTGTGAAACATCTAATTTAGGAGAGAGAACACGATTGGCTTGATCCAAAATGTATTGAACATCTTCACGGCTAGCAAAAGGTTCTGCTCGATCTCCGGTGTACGGAGTATCGGTAGTTCCAACAATCCACTTATCTCCCCAAGGAATCAAGAAGAGAACTGAAATGGGAGTTTTAAGAATAATTCCAGCGTTAGATTTAATTGCTGAGCCTGGCAGAACGATATGAACGCCTTTACTCATGGTCACGCCATAACCTGGTTTTAATTCAAACTTTGCATGAAGCTCATCGCTCCAAACACCAGCACACATAACTGTGGCTTTTGCAGTGATGTTTATAGTTTTACCAGATTCTAAATCTTTGGCTTTGACTCCAACGACGCGCTTGCCTTCACGCAAGAGAGATTGTGCGCTGACTCGTGTTGCAATCACTGCGCCATGGCGGGCAGCCGTGCGCGCGATTGTCATTGTGTGCCGTGCATCATCTACCTGTGCATCAAAATACTTAATCGCTCCAGTAATTAAATCTGGGCGCAAAGAAGGTGCTATCTCATTGATCTGCTTTTGGCCAATGTGTTTGTGCCAAGGAAGTGCGCGCTGGAAACCACGGAGTGCGTCATAGAGTGCAAGACCGGCACCAACGTATGTGCGCTCTTTGAATTTTTCTGTCAGTGGAAATAAAAATCCAACTGGTTTAACTAAATGTGGAGACAAGGAAGAGACCATAAGTTCGCGCTCATGGAGTGCTTCACGTACTAATTTAAAGTCATATTGTTCTAGGTATCGCAGGCCACCGTGAATAAGTTTGCTGGAACGGCTAGAAGTTCCTGATGCCAAATCCTGAGATTCAATCAAAGCAACTTTGAGACCACGTGATGCGGCATCAAGGGCCGCCCCAACGCCTGTGACTCCCCCGCCAATTACTAAGATGTCAAAGGATTCACTCGATAATTGTGCAATGGCGCTATCACGCTGCTCGGGGCTTAGCTGTGACAGGAACATAAGCGTTGCATCTCCATTGCATCTGGGTAGAGTAAGCCTAACTTAATTGTGAAAGGTTTTCACTTCGTGACTTATATCGGCAGCCTGGATCAAGGGACTTCAAGTACTCGTTTCATGATCTTTGACCACTCAGGCAAAGTTGTTGGCCAACATCAACTCGAACATCGCCAAATAATGTCTCACCCCGGTTGGGTTGAGCATGATGCCAGTGAGATTTGGCAGCGCGTTCAAGAAGTTATCGCTGGGGCTCTCAAGCAGGCCGACATATTGGGCTCAGATTTAATAGCTATTGGAATCACCAATCAACGCGAAACCACGGTGGTTTGGGATGTAACCACTGGACAACCTCTATCTAATGCCATCGTGTGGCAGGACACTCGAACAACAGATTTTCTCTCAACATTAACTGATGCCCAAAAGCAGACAATCCGTTTTAAGACTGGCTTAACGATTGCTCCATACTTTGCCGGCAGCAAGATGAACTGGTTTTTGAACAATGTTCCGGCCGCAAAAAGTGAAAATGCACGTATGGGAACTATTGATTCATGGTTGTTGTGGAATCTTTCAGGCGGAGTTCGCGGCGGAGTACATCTAACTGATGTAACAAATGCCAGTCGCACATTGTTAATGAACCTTGAAACCCTTGAGTGGGATCAAGAACTTCTAGATATCTTTGGAGTTTCTCGAAGTTCACTTCCAGAGATTAAATCTTCCTCTGAAGTCTATGCATCCACCGATCCTCACGGTCCATTTGGAACTTCTATTCCAATCGCTGGAATCTTAGGAGACCAGCAAGCTGCCATGGTTGGGCAAGTCTGCTTTGAACGCGGTGAATCTAAAACTACATACGGCACTGGAAACTTTGCGCTCCTCAACACTGGCACAGAAATCGTTCGATCTAAAAATGGTTTGCTCACAACAGTCTGTTTCAAGTTAGGTAATCAACCTGCTCATTACGCACTAGAAGGTTCAGTTGC
>JBDLTD010000100.1:0-4127 GCA_039799185.1 Actinomycetota bacterium
TCCAAAGTCAGTGACTCCCAGATCTTTCAGGATCTCAACATCACTAGCTGGAAAAGTCTTAGTCACAGCAATCAGTGTTATCTCATCAAGTGATCTACCAGCGTTTATTACAGCCTTTGATATCTCATCGCGCACCACTTGCAAATTCGACGTGATTTCACTTCTACGATCTATAGCCACACCACACCTGCATTTCTGCCCGTAATGTTATGGCGACGATAAGAGAAATACTCATTATCTTCCAGAGTGCAAATTGGCGATGCTTGATATGTAACACCGATAGCAACCAAATCAGCGATCAAAGCTCTAGGAAGATCTAGCGCTGGAGTTAAGTTATTAGTTAAAGATGATGCAGCAGGATGCTTGGCACACACCTCATCGCAGCACCTAATGCCCTCATTGCCTCAACAGCTTTAATCGCAACTGAGTTCATCAACCCGCGCCTGCCAACATGCACTGCTCCAACAACGCCGCTTGATGAGAGCAAAAGTGGAATGCAATCTGCAACCATCACCGCTAGGGCTACTCCTGGCACGGTGGTAATGAGTGCATCACACGTTGGATCATCAATGAGTGTCTTTACTTCAACTACATCATCACCATGCACCTGGTTCATAAACTGAACAGGCCCAGTTATCTTTCTTAAGAGTTCACGATTGCGCGCAACAGTTTGAGCATCATCACCAACGTGTTGAGCCAAGTTCAATGACTCATAGGGCGCAAGGCTTGCGCCATTGCGCCTAGTAGTAAAAACGCTAGGCAATTGCCCTTACTTCATAAAGTCTGGAACGTCGATCTCATCCTCGGCTACGAGCTCTTCAAAAGTAACTCGGCGACGTGGAGTGGAATCAGAATCTAAATCCAGAGCAACTGAGATTGGGTCATTGCTTGGAATTGGATTAGCAACCCCGCCCAAAGTAGCGGCATCAATAACTGGTGTAACAACCTTGCGAGGCTCTCCGCCTTCAAAGCCAGCTGCAACCACAGTGATACGAACTTCATCACCTAGTGCATCATCAATAGTTGTTCCAAAGATGAACTTGGCATTTGGGTGCACAGCAGATTGAACAAGCTCGCATGCCTCATTGACTTCAAACAAACCAAGATCTGATCCGCCAGAGACTGAAAGCAAGACGCCCATTGCACCATCAATAGATGCTTCAAGCAATGGTGAAGAGATAGCTAACTCAGCAGCGCGTAGTGCACGATTTTCTCCTCGCGCAGAACCGATTCCCATTAATGCAGAACCTGCACCTGACATCACTGCCTTCACATCAGCAAAGTCCAAATTGATCAGACCTGGCTGAGTAATAATTTCGGTAATTCCCTGAACACCGGAAAGTAGAACTTGGTCTGCACTCTTAAAGGCATCGGCCAAAGTAATAGTGCGATCTGAAATAGCAAGAAGGCGATCATTTGGAATAACAATGAGAGTGTCAACTTCTGCTCTTAGCGCTTCAATTCCAACATCGGCCTGAGCTGAGCGAAGTTTTGCTTCGAAAGAAAAAGGACGTGTAACAACACCGATAGTTAACGCACCGATGTCTTTTGCAATCTTTGCAACAATAGGAGCCGCACCCGTTCCAGTTCCGCCACCTTCACCTGCAGTAACAAAAACCATATCTGCACCGCGCAAGATTTCTTCAATGTCATCTGCGTGATCAAGGGCTGCTTCGCGTCCCTTATCTGGATCCATACCGGCACCAAGACCACGTGTTGTTTTTCTACCAATATCTAATTTCACATCTGCATCACTCATTAACAAATGTTGTGCATCTGTATTAATTGCAATGAACTCAACGCCTTTGAGTCCAACATCAATCATGCGATTGATTGCATTTACTCCACCGCCACCAATGCCAACAACTTTGATGACTGCTAAATAATTCTGCGGTGAAGCCACTTGTATCCTCCTTGAGAACCATAAACCTCTACTTGAGCCTTATAATTCAACGTTTTCTATAAGGCGAACGTAAAGTGCGCGAGGCTCTTAATCAAATACCGACATGATTTATTTATTGTGTCGCAATAAAACTTTATTTAACGATTGGTGCATGTGGTGCAGAGAGATCCATCCTCTTTAACTTTGCATTTTCTGGTTGTGCCAATAAAGCCTTATAAACCTTTGCTTTTAACTCATTATCTGTTGCTAATCCCCATCGAACTTCAACGTTTCGGCCCTGAACTTCAACCACCAAGACATATGCCCCAGTGCTTCGGACCTTAAGAATCTTTAGATCCGAGCGAATCTCATCTGGTAGCGAGGTCAAAAACTCCACAGCCGTGACCGCGGTTTCAACATTGCTAGCTTGAATCTGAGGCAACGCCGCAGGCAGATCTCCCTTCACCACAAAAGCTTTTCCTGAATCATCTATCGCTTGATTATTAAAGATGGCAACAGGTGTTCGTGTTGTAATAGAAATCGTAACTTTGCCTGAAATCCAATTTCTGCTCACTTGTGCATCTTGCACAAAGGCAAACTTTTCATAGATGGAAGCAACTGCTCGAGGCTCTACTCGCGCAAGCTTTTCGCCTACCTTCACGCTTTGTGGCAAGAACTGATCCGTGCCTTTAACCTCAACTGAGCTCACGGTAAAAAGAGTTGACCAACCAAGTGCGTAAGAGGCAAGGCCCACAATGATGGCAGTAGCAATTGCTATGAGAGGTTTTTTTCTCATTTATCCGAAACGACGACTTAGTCCGTCAACGATGATGGGTGCAAGAGAGCTGACGTCGCCGGCTCCCAGAGTGATGATCACATCTTGGGGCTCGGCAGAATCAATAACTGAGTCAGTTACTTCAATGAAATTAGGAATGTATTCGCCATGGCTCATAGCATCTGTAATTAGGCGTGATGTGACACCTGCAATTGGTTTCTCACTCGCGGCATACACCTCAAGAACTATTGCGCGATCTGCCATATCCAACGCCTTGGCAAACTGGGCCGAAAAAGCCTTAGTTCGTGAATAACGATGCGGCTGGAAAATAACAATTAATCGGCCATCTCCTGCAAAGCGACGAGCAGCTTTTAGCGTCACATCAATCTCTGTTGGGTGATGTCCATAATCATCAATGACTCTAATTCCATGCACCGTTCCTTTGAGTTCAAAGCGACGGCCAGTGCCTCTAAATACAGCTAATCCTGTTAATAATTCAGGTGCAGCAAAGCCAAGGTTTAACCCAGTGGCTAAGACCGCAGCGGCGTTAAGTAGGTTGTGGTGACCAGGCACCTGAAGTTCAATGAAACCAACAACTTTGCCTCGCCAAATTGCGCGTGCTCGTGAGCCCATAGCCTCTAACTCAATGGAATCTAATCTCAAATCGCAGCTTTCATCGACTCCATAGGAGATCAATGTGCACGTTTTCACGCTTGAGGCTAAAGCTTTAGCCCCTTGATCATCTGCGCAGTAAGTGAGGAAGCCATCTTTGTTAATAGTTGCTGCAAAATCTTTAAAAGCTTGAGCCACATCCTCTGGAGTTGCAAAGAAATCGACGTGATCATGCTCAACATTTGTCACTATCGCTGCATACGGATGATATTCAATAAATGAACCATCAGATTCATCGGCCTCTGCAACAAATATCTCGCCGGTGCCACGATGAGCATTAGAGCCAGAGGCGGTAATTGTTCCGCCAATTGCAAAGGAGGGATCAGCTCCGCAGGCTTGTAGCGCAACTGCCATCATGGAAGAAGTTGTTGTCTTACCGTGTGTGCCTGCCACAGCAATACTTTTTGATTCTGACATAAGAATTGAAAGTGCCGCGGCTCGTGTGAGAGTGCGCAGCTTTAACTCTTGCGCCCGCATGAGCTCTGCATTTGATTGTGAGATAGCTGTTGAATAAACAACTAAATCTGCTCCATCAACATTTTCGGCAGCATGCGCCGTTGCAATTGTTGCACCTAGTGCTTGAAGGGCTTTGACAACTGAAGAGTCTTTAGCATCTGATCCACTGACTGTGATTCCATGTGAAAGTGAGATTCGCGCTAAACCGCTCATTCCTGCGCCACCAATACCTATGAAGTGAACGCGCTTGCCAATAAGTGATTGCAATGTTGGATTATTCATCGTGACTCCAAGGCATGCTTGCCTAGAGCAGCAATTTTCATAGCTGCATCTGCATCAAGG
>JBDLTD010000101.1:0-3892 GCA_039799185.1 Actinomycetota bacterium
AAAGAATTCGAAGAAGCGGTCGCATCACTCAAAGCTGGAGAAACTTTGGTCTATGAAATTCCATTGCTATTTGAGACAAAGGGCGCAGATAGATTTGATTGTGTAGTTACCGTAGAGGCTGCGATGGACAATCGCATTGCACGCCTTCGGGCTAGGGGTCTACACATCTCAGAGATTGAATCGCGCATTGCTGCCCAGGCAAGTCGGGAACAACGTGAATCCATCGCTGATTTTGTAATTGAAAACGATGGCAGCGAAGATGATTTGCTGCGTAAAGTGGAAAATATCTGGGAAGAACTCGCGGATTGGGATGTAAAAAAGTAGGCTTGGCAAATGCGCCCGGTCTCTGAACTCCAACGACGAGTCGAGCCTTTTCAGGTAATAAGTGATTATGTTCCAGCCGGAGATCAGCCAGAGGCAATCGAAGAGATTGCACGCAGAATCAATGCAGGTGAACAAGATGTAGTTCTCCTTGGTGCCACTGGAACTGGAAAATCTGCAACAACTGCCTGGCTCATTGAAAAGCTCCAACGACCAACTTTGGTCTTGGCTCCTAATAAAACATTGGCTGCACAGTTAGCAAATGAATTTCGTGAACTGCTTCCAAATAACGCCGTTGAGTACTTTGTTTCCTATTACGACTACTACCAGCCAGAGGCATATGTTCCACAGACCGATACATTCATCGAAAAGGATTCAAGTGTTAACGATGAGGTGGAGCGCTTGCGCCACTCAGCTACTAACTCACTTTTAACTCGCCGCGATGTGATTGTGGTTGCAACGGTGTCCTGTATTTATGGATTAGGCACGCCACAGGAGTATGTGGACCGCATGATCAAACTGCGCGTGGGGGATGAGATTGAACGTAATGCCCTCTTGCGCAAATTCGTTGATGTTCAATACAAGCGCAACGATGTTGCTTTCGAGCGTGGCACATTCCGCGTCCGTGGAGACACAATCGAAATCATCCCTATGTATGAAGAGCTTGCTATTCGTATTGAGATGTTTGGTGATGAGATTGAAAAGATAACTACCTTGCATCCACTTACTGGTGAAATCATGCGCGATGAAACTGAAATGTATATCTTCCCTGCAACCCACTATGCCGCAGGACCAGAAACTATGAAGCGAGCGATTGGTGATATTCAGGACGAGCTCCAAGTTCAGCTCAACTTGTTTGAAAAGCAAGGCAAGCTCCTAGAGGCACAACGTCTTCGAATGAGAACCACCTTTGATATTGAGATGATGGAACAAATTGGCTTTTGTAGTGGAATTGAAAACTACTCCCGACACTTAGATGATCGCGCGGCTGGGTCTGCTCCCAACTGTTTGTTGGATTATTTCCCAGAGGATTTTCTTGTAGTTATCGATGAAAGCCACGTGACAGTGCCACAGTTAGGTGCAATGTTTGAAGGTGATGCCTCACGCAAGCGCACATTGGTAGAACACGGCTTTAGATTGCCTAGCGCACTTGATAATCGCCCTTTAAAGTTTCCTGAATTTATTGAGCGAACTGGGCAAAAGCTCTATCTTTCTGCAACGCCAGGTAAGTATGAGATGGCGAAAGTAGATGGTGATGTTGTTGAGCAAGTGATTCGACCAACTGGGTTGGTGGATCCGCAAATTGTGATCAAACCCATTAAGGGCCAGATTGATGATTTGCTCAATGAAATTACTATTCGTGCCGAAAAGAACGAGCGCGTTCTAGTTACGACTTTGACTAAAAAGATGAGTGAAGATCTAACGGATTACTTGCAGGAAAAGGGAGTGCGTGTTCGCTACCTACACTCTGAAGTAGACACATTGCGCCGTGTTGAACTTTTGCGCGAGCTACGAATTGGTGAGTATGACGTGCTCATAGGAATTAACTTGCTCCGTGAAGGTCTAGATCTACCCGAGGTTTCACTTGTGGCGATTCTGGATGCAGACAAAGAGGGCTTCCTTCGCTCAGCAACATCGTTGATTCAAACGATTGGTCGCGCAGCTCGAAATGTTTCAGGTGAGGTGCATATGTATGCCGATAACATCACGGCCTCCATGGAGAAGGCAATTGATGAGACTAACCGCCGTCGAGCCAAGCAAGTTGCATACAATCTAGAGAGAGGCGTGGACCCACAGCCTTTGCGCAAAAAGATTGCAGATATTACTGATCTGATTAACCGTGAATCTGAGGACACTGATGAGCTCATGGCATCAAATAAGCGGGCAAATCAAAAGAGTGCAGCAACGGCTGGTCTCTATGTGAAGTCATTGGCTTCGTTGCCGCGCCAAGATTTAATGGCATTGATAGGCTCGCTCACTGATCAGATGCGCGCTGCGGCTGGAGACCTTCAATTTGAAGTCGCTGCACGTTTGCGTGATGAGATAAAGATTTTGAAGAAGGAACTACGTTCAATGGAAGAGGCTGGGGTTTAGTGACTATCGACAAACTTGTTGTTCGCGGTGCTCGTGAACACAACCTCAAAAATGTATCCATTGAGCTGCCAAGAAATGCGCTCATTGTTTTTACGGGGCTATCTGGTTCTGGTAAGTCCTCACTAGCTTTCGACACCATTTTTGCCGAAGGACAGCGTCGATATGTTGAATCGCTATCTGCATACGCCCGTCAGTTCTTAGGTCAGATGGATAAGCCTGATGTTGATTTCATTGAAGGATTATCGCCAGCGGTTTCGATTGATCAGAAATCTACGAACCGCAATCCGCGTTCAACCGTTGGAACAATCACGGAGGTCTATGACTACCTGCGTCTGCTCTTTGCACGTGCGGGCCGTCCGCATTGCCCAACTTGTGGCAAGGCAGTAACTCGACAATCACCACAACAGATTGTTGATCAGATTCTGACAATGCCGGCCACCACAAAGTTTCAAGTTTTGGCTCCAATTGTTCGTTCACGCAAAGGCGAGTTCGTTGAGCTATTTGCCGACTTAATTACTCAAGGTTTTTCACGTGCTCGCGTTGATGGTGAAGTTATTCAGCTCACTGAAGTTCCTAAGCTAAAGAAACAGGAAAAGCACACGATTGAGGTTGTGGTTGATCGTTTGACTGCAAAAGAGGAGTCAAAAACGCGACTCACAGATTCAATTGAGACTGCACTTCGTCTTGCATCTGGAATTGTTCTGCTTGATTTTGTGGATGCAAAAGGTGCCGAAAAAGAGCGCACTTACAGCGAGCACTTAGCTTGTCATGATTGCAACCTTTCATTTGAGGAGCTAGAGCCGCGCTCTTTCTCATTTAACTCACCATTTGGTGCATGCCCTGAGTGTTCTGGAATTGGAACCAAGTTAGAAGTTGATAATGACTTGATCATTCCTGATGACTCAATCTCCATTAATGAAGGCGCTATTGCGCCTTGGTCAGGTGGACAATCATCGGATTACTTTCTGCGCTTGCTAGAGGCGTTAGCTAAAGATGTTTCCTTCTCCCTAGATACGCCATGGAAGAAGATTTCGGTTAAAGCACGTGATGCCATTATCAATGGCTATGAGTATGAAATTAAGATGAAGTACAAGGGTCGCTACGGTACTAAGAACTACACAACTGGCTTTGAGGGTGTTGTTCCATTTATTCACCGCCGCCATAGTGAAACTGATAGTGATTACAGCCGCGATAAATACGAGGCATATATGCGTGAGACGCCTTGTGATGTTTGCAAAGGTGCACGCCTTAAGCCTGAAGTTTTAGCTGTGACTCTAGGCGATAAAAACATTAGCGAGATTACTGAACTTTCAATTATGGATTGTGCGCAGTTCCTTAAGGCGATCAAACTCAATAAACGTGAGGCTCAAATCGCTGAACGCGTAATGAAGGAAGTGCATGCCCGCCTTGGATTCTTACTCGATGTCGGTTTGGATTACCTTTCACTTGCCCGACCTGCAGGAACACTCTCTGGCGG
>JBDLTD010000102.1:0-6736 GCA_039799185.1 Actinomycetota bacterium
AATCAGCGCGGCTACGATTTAGTTGATCAATTTCTTGATCGCATCGCAACCGCGCCAATCCGCACAATCTAATTAGTCGTTAGAGATAAATACGTTCTTTAACTCTGTGTAAGCATCAACTGCATCTGGTCCAAGACCACGTCCAAGACCTGATTGCTTAAAGCCACCAAATGGTGTCCAGAAACGCACTGATGAATTTGAGTTCACAGAAAGTGCGCCAGATTCAATAGCGCGGGAAACGCGAAGAGCGCGACCCACATCTCTTGTCCAGATAGATCCTGATAATCCATATTCACTATCATTTGCTAGAGCAATTGCTTCTGCTTCATCTTCAAAAGTTAGAACAGATACAACTGGTCCGAAGATCTCTTCACGCCAAGACTTAGCTTGGGCATTCTTTGCTAGCAATACTGTTGGAGGCATCCAGTAACCAGGCCCAGAAGGCGCTGATCCTTGGAAGGCAATCTCTTCATTTAGGTAAGAGCCAACAACATCAAACTGCTTCTTTGAAATTAGTGGTCCCATTTCAGCAGTTGCAAGGTTTGGATCTTCGCAGCGGAACTTCTTAACCGCTACCTCAAAGTGCTCCATGAATTTATCGAATGCTGATTTTTGAACAAGGATGCGAGAACGTGCACAGCAATCTTGGCCAGCGTTATCAAATACTGCGCCAGGTGCACCAGCTGCTGCTTTTTCGATATCAGCATCAGCAAAAATTACGTTAGCGCTCTTTCCACCTAGTTCAAGTGTTACGCGCTTCACCTGATCGGCGCATCCAGCCATAATCTGCTTTCCAACTTCAGTTGAGCCAGTGAAGCCGACTTTGCGAACTAGGGGATGTGTGACAAAGCGATTTCCAACAACACTTCCCTTTCCAGGCAGGATGTTGAGAACACCTTCTGGAATTCCAGCCAGCAATGCAAGCTCGCCCAGGCGAATAGCAGTTAGCGGTGTGTATTCAGCCGGCTTTAGAACAACAGTGTTTCCTGCAGCTAGCGCTGGCGCAAAGCCCCAACCAGCAATAGGCATTGGAAAGTTCCAAGGAACAATGATTCCAACAACACCTAAAGGCTCTTTAAAAGTTATATCCACGCCACCAGGAACTGGAATTTGCTTACCGAATAAACGCTCTGGTGCTGCCGCGTAATACATCAGCGTATTAGCCACGTTGTCAGCTTCCCAAAGGGCATTGCCGCGTGTGTGGCCTGCGTTCGTAATTTCTAACTGTGCGAGCTCTTCACGGTGATCAGTTACAACTTGAGAGAAAGCTCGAAGCAAACGTGCACGCTCTCCAGGTGCAACATTTTTCCAGCTCTGGAAAGCCTTGGCTGCCTTTGCGATGACTGCATCAGTTTGTTCCAAATCTAAATGGGGAACATTCTTAACAATTTGTTCGGTGGCAGGGTTGATTACATCGTATGAAGTAGACACTGTGGTTTAGAACCTTTCGAAGTTGCGGACTAATTCCCAATCGGTGATTGCCTTGCCGTATGCAGCAATTTCAATCTTGGCCATATTTGCATAGTGTGCCTGAACTTCTGCGCCAAAGGTTTCCCTAACCCAAGCAGAGCCCTCCCACAGCGCAAGTGATTCATTCATTGATGAAGGAACGCGCTGTGAATCTGAGGCATAAGCATTTCCAGTAAATGCTGGCTCTAGAACCATCTTGTTCTTAATTCCATCTAGACCGGCAGCGATAATTCCTGAAACAGCTAGATATGGATTCACATCACCGCCTGCAACACGGTTTTCAAGGCGAAGGCTTTGGCCCTTTCCAACTAAGCGCAGTGCACATGTGCGGTTATCGCGACCCCAGCGGATTGCTGTTGGAGCAAATGAACCTGGAACGTAGCGCTTGTAAGAGTTGATGTTTGGAGCAAAGAGCAAAGACATCTCGCGCATGTGCGCAATCTGGCCGGCAATGAACTGACGTCCAAGATCACTTAAGCCCTGCTCTTTATCTGAATCATCAGCCATAACCAGAGAACCATCTAATCCACGGAAAGAGAGGTGGATGTGTGAAGAGTTACCTTCTTTTTCATTTGGCTTGGCCATAAATGTCAGCGCGTATCCATCTTGTGCTGCAATCTCTTTTGCACCGTTCTTATAAATAACGTGGTTGTCGCAATTTGAAAGTGCATCAGAGTATTTGAAAGCAATCTCATGCTGACCAAAGTTACATTCACCCTTGACCGACTCCACCGTCATTCCGGCTTTAGCCATTGCAAGGCGGATTCTGCGCAAGAGTGGCTCAATACGAGATCCACCCATGATGGAGTAATCCACGTTGTATTGATTGACCGGAATTAAATTCTTATAGCCCTTGTTCCACGCTTCCTCGTATGTGTCTTTGTAAACCACAAACTCGAGCTCGGTGCCACACATGGCTTCCATACCGGCATCCTTGAGCGCCTTAACTTGCTTGCGAAGGATTTGGCGGGGAGATGCAACAACATCTGTGTGATCTAGCCACTGAACATCGGCTAGAACAAGTGCTGCGCCTTCTTGCCAATCAATCATGCGTAGCGTGTCCATGTCTGGAACTAATGCGAAGTCGCTATAGCCGCGCTCCCATGAAGACATCTCATATCCATCAACGGTATTCATATCGACATCGACAGCTAGAAGATAGTTACAACCTTCAGTCCCATGCTTAAGGACTTCATCAAGGAAGAAGCTTCCATGGATGCGCTTACCCGTTAAGCGGCCCTGCATATCTGTCATGGCTACTACGACGGTATCAATCTCACCGCTTTTGATCTTGGCTGTTAAATCAGCAATCGTCATTGATGTCATGCCACGTAGCCTAACGATTTAGGCCTTTAAAATCTAGGGTAAAAAAATCCCCCCGCACTTTATGTGCGGGGGGATTTATGAGAGTTATAACTCTTTTATAGGTTACTTCTTGGTCCTGTGAACCACTTCTTAGCAGAAAGGGACCACCAGATTCCGAGAATAACTAGCGCGCCACCTGTAACTATTGGTGCGTAGTTAACTGCAGTCCAAGTGAAGTCTGCATTTCCTGGAGTTCCAGCTGGTGAGAATGGCAAGATGAAGTAGATAGAGATTATGGAGATTTCTGCAACCGCCACAATGTTCATCCACTTGTACTTTGAGCCAAGAGTCCATGCTCCAGCCTTGAACTTATCGCCAGCCTTGAGGCGTAAGTAAATTGGGATCAAGAACGCAAGGTAAAGAGAAATTACACAAACAGACACAACTGCATAGAAAGCAGTTGGCGCACCTGTTGGTGACTTCCATAACGCTGGAAGAGTCAAGACAATTCCACCTACTGCAGATGCAAGCACAGCGTTCAATGGAACATGGTGCTTGTTAACCTTCTTCCAAAGATTTCCTCCAGGTACAGCTCCATCGCGTGAGAATGCATACATCATGCGTGAACATGAAGTTAAGCAGGCTGTAACGCAGAAGATTTGACCAAGAGTTGTAATGATCATGACGAGCTTAAATGCAGTTCCTCCACCGAGTGCGGTGTAGAGAACAGCAATAACTGATCCACCACCGAAGGGGTTAACTGCCAAGTCAAATGAGCTAATTGTGTCTACCTGAGTTGCAGCAAATAGGAATGCCATCAAAAGGATGTATCCACCAATTGCTGAGTAGAAAATTGACTTCCAGATTCCCTTTGCAGCGTTGATGTGAGCGTCATGTGTCTCTTCAGATAAGTGAGCAGACGCATCAAAGCCGGTAATTGTGTACTGAGTCAGCAAGAATCCAAGTGGCAATACATATAGCCAGTATGAGTTATCGCTAAAGCCAGAGCTATTAATCTTGGTAGTAAACATCCAAGAAAGACTCTGGTGATTATCAGGAACAATCAACAGAATGGCAACAACCAAGGCTGATCCAAATACGCACCACACTGAAATATTATTGAAAAGTGAGAGTAGGTGTCCGCTGTAAATGTTGATCAATGTAACAACAAGGATGATTGCAACAAATAGGAAGAACTGTTGCTTGATGTAGTCGCCACCAAGGAAAGTTGTTGCGTAATTTGGCCACTGCGCACCCAAAATTGTGTTGAGGAAGCTTGCAGCTCCGTAACCTACTGAAGCAGTTACAGAAACTAGACCGATGAGGTTAAGCCATCCTGTAAAGAAACCAGCCTTTGGTCCACCTAGCTTTGAAGCCCACCAGTAAATACCACCTGATGTTGGATATGCAGATGCGAGCTCTGACATACAAAAGCCGATTATGAGAATCAAGAGTGATACAACTGGCCAACCAATTGAAATAGCAACTGGACCACCGTTGTTCCACGCTTGGGCAAATGTTGTAAAGCAGCCTGCGAGAATTGAAATGATTGAGAATGAGATCGCGAAGTTTGAAAAACCAGACCAGCTGCGATTCAGTTCTTGTTTATAGCCGAGTTCGGCTAAGCGTTGTTCGTCTGTTAGTGCCAAGATGTTCTCCTCCTTGAGCCATTTGGGGTAATCTTTCTACTCCACAGTGTGACTGAAATGGAAGGGGTTTTCTCAAAAATGTGCCGTCTTATGGGCTACGTGTCGCAGAGCGAATCCTCATTTCCCGCACAAGTGGGCAAAGATTTTGATGAATTCATCGCCCTGTCCTCTGTTCACTGTGATGGCTGGGGAATCTCTACAAATGATAGACATCAAGCACATGTGGTGCTAGAGAAAAAAGTTGAAGCTGCAGCCGAGAGTGCAACATTTCAAAAGGTGATCACCGACAATGCAGCCGATGGAGCATTACTACATCTTCGTTGGGCAACCAAAGGTATATCAATAAGCGAGAACAACACTCACCCATTTGTTTATGGAGATTACTCATTTATTCATAACGGATCTATTTTTCCTCCAGATTCATTTTCTAACTTTATTGATGAGAAGTTTATGAAGCTAATAGTTGATGACTCCGATAGTGAGCGATATTTCTACTTGATGATGACTCAGATAGAAAAGCTTGGTTTAGCCGATGGAATTAAAACTACTCTTTCGATCATTAAAGAACATGGAAAAACTACCTCACTCAATTTCATGCTCATGAATAATGAGAGCTTTGTTATTGGAAGCGAACATAACTCTGAAAAGAAACCTGAGTGGGCTCCGGATGACTATTACGTCATCAAATATAAGAACAATGCCGATGGGGTTCTCTTTGCTTCAAGTGGATGGAATCAACCAGGCTGGAGCGTCCTAGAAAATCATCATGCAGCCATCGTTAACCGTTCAACCTTTGAGATTGACGTAATCACCCTCTAATTTTCCCCATTACGATAGGTGCATGAACCGCACCTATGTCGTTGAAACTTACGGCTGCCAGATGAATGTGCATGATTCTGAGCGCATTGCCGGTTTGCTAGATGAAGCGGGATTTACTCCAGTTGAGCCGGGTGTGCAGGCAGATATTGTGGTTTTCAACACATGTGCAGTGCGAGAAAATGCAGATAATAAATTGTATGGAAATTTATCTTTCTTGGCTCCAATTAAAAAAGCTAACCCTCACATGCAAATCGCTGTCGGAGGATGCCTTGCGCAAAAGGATCAGGCGACTATTTTAAAGAAAGCTCCATATGTGGATGTGGTCTTTGGAACTCACAATGTTGGCTCACTTCCAGTCTTACTGGAGCGTGCGCGAATTGAAGAAGAGTCACAGATAGAAATCCTAGAATCCCTTGAGCATTTTCCATCAACGCTTCCGGCCAGGCGTTTATCTGCATTTTCATCCTGGGTATCGGTCTCAGTAGGGTGCAATAACACCTGCACTTTTTGCATCGTGCCAACTTTGCGAGGTATTGAAAAAGACCGCAGCGCAAAAGATATTTTGAAGGAAGTACGTACTTTGGTAGATCAAGGCGTCATTGAGATTACGTTGCTTGGTCAAAACGTTAATGCTTACGGCGTTGACTTCGGAGATCGAAGCGCCTTTGCTAACTTACTTAAAGATTGCGGCGAGATTGATGGATTAGAGCGGGTGCGCTTTATGTCCCCGCACCCACGTGATTTCACCGATGATGTTATTGAGGCAATGGCCACTACGGATAATGTCATGCCACATCTGCATATGCCGTTGCAATCTGGTTCTAATAGTATTTTGCAGGCAATGCGACGTTCTTACCGCACCGATCGCTACCTTGGCATTATTGATCGAGTTCGCAGCGCAATGCCACATGCATCAATTACAACTGACATCATTGTTGGATTCCCGGGTGAGACTGAGAGAGATTTCCAAGCGACAATGGATCTGTGTACCCAAGCGCGCTTTGCAGCTGCCTACACCTATCAATACTCAAAGCGTCCAGGAACACCAGCAGCATCAATGCCAGATCAGGTTTCACCTGAAGTAGTTGGTGAGCGCTATACGCGTTTACATAACCATCAACAAGGGATTTCACTATCAGTGAATCAAGAAGCAGTAGGTAAGAATTTCAAAGTATTAGTTGGTGACTATGAAGGCCGCAGAGATGAAGCACAAGCACGGATGACTGGGCGAAGTGAAGATTTCAGACTTGTACATTTTGCAAACAGCATTGATGCACGACCAGGTGATGAGGTAGAAGTTTCAATTACCGAAGCTTCAGCGCACTACTTAATTGGAACCCCTGGTTCGGTTAGGGCTACGCGTGGAGGAGATGCTCATGCTGCCCGCATTGAAGAAAAGAAGAAATCGGCGACATTACTGGGAATGCCGACGTTAAAAGTATGAAGTTAATTGTTATCTGTGGGGCCACAGCAACTGGAAAGAGTGATTTAGC